>JAGWQH010000051.1 GCA_028870115.1 Candidatus Methylomirabilota bacterium | reverse complement strand
TCCAGCGCACGGTCCTTCTCAATGTGACGGCGATACTCGTCGAGTGTCGTGGCGCCGATGCACTGCAACTCCCCGCGCGCAAGCGCCGGCTTCAACATGCTGGACGCGTCGATCGCGCCCTCTGCGGCGCCGGCGCCCACCAATGTGTGCAACTCATCGATGAACAGGATGATACTCTGTGTCTGCTGAATCTCCTTGACGACGGCCTTCAACCGCTCCTCGAACTGACCGCGATACTTGGTCCCGGCCACCATGCCGGCGAGGTCAAGCTGGACGACCCGCTTTCTGAGGAGGGTCTCGGGTACGTTGCTGGCCACGATCCGTTGGGCAAGCCCCTCCACAATGGCGGTCTTCCCCACGCCGGCCTCCCCGATCAGGACCGGATTGTTCTTTGTCCGACGCGAGAGAATCTGGATGACTCGCTCGATCTCCGTCTCACGGCCGATGACGGGATCCAGCCGATCTTGACGCGCCATCGCGGTCAGGTCCACACCGAACTCATCCAGCGCGGGTGTCCTGGTCGAGGTCGTGGGCTTGGAGGCCTGCTCGCCCAGTAACTCCTGGGCCTGCGCCTTGGCCGCGGCCACGCTGACACCGAAGTCCCTCAGGACCAGGGATGCGATCCCTTCGCCCTCTCGGATCAACCCGAGCAGCAGGTGCTCAGTGCCGATATAGTTGTGTCCGAGTGATCTGGCTTCAGAGATGGCGTATTCCAGGACCTTCTTTGCCTGCGGGGTAAAGGGGATCTCACCGGCCGGGCTGAACTCGGAGCCGACCGAGACGATCTTCTCGATCTCTCCCTTCACCGCGGAGATGTTCACGTTCAGCTTCTTGAGAATTGCGACCGCGAGTCCGTCGCCCTCGCGGATCAATCCGAGCAGCAGGTGCTCGGTGCCGACGAAGTTGTGCCCAAGGCGGATCGCCTCCTCCCGGGCCAGAATAATGACCTTGCGGGCTCGCTCTGTGAATCGCTCGAACATCTCCTCGCTCCCTCTCTTCAGCGCTCCAGTATGACTAATGCCTTCAGTATAGCCGATCGTTTCAGAATTTCAAGCCTTCTCTACAATTCGACCATCTAATATTGTGATGATCCGATCCGACCGATGGGCCAACTTCTCATTGTGTGTCACCATGACAAAGGTGAGGCCGCGTTCTCGATTCAGCCGATGGAGCAATTCAAAGGTCGCATCGCCTGTCTTGGTATCAAGATTTCCGGTCGGTTCGTCTGCGAGAATGACCTTGGGCGAGGCGCCCAGGGCTCTGGCGATAGCGACTCGCTGCTGCTCCCCGCCGGAAAGTTCAGAAGGGCGATGCGAGAGCCTGGGCTCGAGCCCCACCTCCCTCAGCAGGGATACGGCAATCTCCCGCGCCTGTGACGGATTCCGGCGCGCCACCAGCAGCGGCATCATGACATTCTCCAACGCGCTAAATTCCGGCAGCAGATGGTGGAACTGGAAGATAAAACCGACAGTCCGGTTGCGAAAGCCGGCCAGTTGCCCATCGTCCATCCGGCCAAGGCTGGCATTCTCGTAGAAAATCTCACCTGCGGTCGGACGGTCCAGGGCGCCGAGCAGATGCAGAAACGTACTCTTGCCGGCTCCTGACGGTCCCACGATTGCGATGAATTCTCCCTTTTCAATACTGAGGTTGACACCCTTCAGGACCTCGACCGTTCCGCCATCGATCTGAAACGACTTGTAGACGCCATCTGCCCTGATGAACTCACTCATAACGGATCGCGACGACCGGGTCTAGCCTGGCCGCTCGCCAGGAAGGGTAGAGCGTCGCGAGGAAGCTTAGGACCAGCGTCGAGGAGGCGATCAGCGCCAGATCGGTCCCTTTCATCAGGATGGGGACGGCATCCAGCAGATAGACGTCGCCCTGAAGCCTGACGATTTTATAGGTCTCCTGCAGCTTGCAGATAATCGCGCCCCCCGCAGTCCCCAACAGGGTGCCGACAAGCCCGATCACCACCCCCTCCACCATGAAGATCAACATGATGCTCCTGGAGCTGGCGCCGATCGACTTCAAGATGCCGATCTCCGCCCCCTTGTCCATCACCTTCATAATCAGGGTACTGACGATGTTAAAGGCGGCCACCAGCACGATCATTGTCAGGATGATAAACATGGCAATCTTTTCCAGCTTCAGGGCGGCAAAGAGGTTACGGTGCAACTGCATCCAATCCCTCGCGACGTACGGGAACCCGAGGCGACGCTGGATCTCCGCTCCCACCTCCTTCGCCCTGTAGAGATCGTCTACCTTCACCTCGATCCCTGTCACCGATTGTCCCATCTGGAAGAACTGCTGGGCCGCCGCAACGGAAATATAGGCCAGGGCGCTGTCGTATTCATACATCCCCATCTCGAAGATCCCGGCCACGGTGAAACTTCGCATGCGCGGCGCAAGCCCGAACGGGGTCAGCACATTGCCGAAGGGAGGAATCACATTCACGCGTCCGCCAAGGCCCACCCCGAGATTCGTTGCCAGGGCCCGCCCGATAATGATCCCCTCGGGGTCCAGATGCCATCCGCTTCCCTCAGCCGGCGATTTCAGCCGCGCCGGATCGACCTCGGTGAAGCTCCTGGTCAGTGCCGTCACCTCCTGCGCGGAGTCAAGATCGATGCCCCGGAGGACCGCCCCTCCCGCGCCTCGACCCGTGCTCAGCATTACCTGGTGGTAGGTGAAGGGCGAGGCCGCCACCACGTGCGGAACATCACGAACCCGCGCGAGCGTCTGAGCCGGCTCCTCGATCCCTCGATCTCCATAGCGTACGATCCAGAGGTGGGCATTGGCTCCGAGGATCTTGCTCCGAAGGTCACGCTCAAACCCGCTCATCACCGCCAGGACGACAATGAGCGCCATAACGCCGAGGGCGACGCCGCCGATAGAGATCAGCGTGATCAGGGAGATGAACGCCTGTCCTCGCCTTGCCTTTAGATACCGAAGTCCTACGAACAGCTCAAACGGCATCGATACCGCCTGGTTCGCCTTGGGCGGGCTTCAGAAGGGGAAACAGGATGACATCGCGAATAGATGAGGAGTCGGTGAGGAGCATCGCCAGCCGGTCGATGCCGATCCCTTCGCCGGCCGTCGGCGGCATCCCGTACTCCAATGCGCGCAGAAAATCCTCATCCAGGCCATGGGCCTCCAGATCACCTTGATCCCGCTGCCGCAACTGATCAAGAAAGCGGGCGCGCTGCTCGCGGGGATCGTTCAGCTCAGAGTAGGCATTGGCGATTTCCATCCCGGCTACGAACAGTTCAAACCGCTGAACCTTCGTCGGCTCCCCCTGTTTCGCTTTGGCCAAAGGCGAAAGCTCCGTGGGAAAATCGATGATGAACGTGGGTTGGACGAGCTTCGGCTCCACCAACGTGTCGAACAGTTCGGCCATCACCTTCCCCCTGCCCCAACCCGGCGCAATGCTCACGCCATGACGTCCAGCCATCGCGTTCACGCCCTCTTCTGTCTTGAGGACCTCTGCGTCGAGTCCGCCCAACTTGACGAGGGACTCTTCCAGCGCCAGCTTCGGCCAGGGTGGAGCGAAGGAAATCCGCTGCCCCTGATAGCTTACCTGCTGATCGCCCGTGATCTCCTTGGCCAGGTGAGCCAGCATCTCCTCCGTCAGC
This sequence comes from Candidatus Methylomirabilota bacterium, assembly GCA_028870115.1. NCBI lineage: Bacteria > Methylomirabilota (SeqCode) > Candidatus Methylomirabilota bacterium. Next base: position 12,810 of record JAGWQH010000051.1, on the reverse strand, counting down.
GCCATCAGATCCTCGTAGTCGGCATACGCCTGATAAAACTCCAACATCGTGAACTCGGGGTTGTGCTGGGTGGAGATACCCTCATTGCGGAAGTTTCGGTTGATCTCGAAGACCCGATCGAACCCCCCGACTACCAGCCGCTTCAGGTATAGCTCAGGCGCAATCCTCAGATACAGCGTGAGGTCGAGGGCGTTGTGATGTGTCATAAAGGGACGCGCCATGGCGCCGCCGGCCATCGACTGCATCATGGGGGTCTCGACTTCCAGGAACTCCCTCGATTCAAGGAAGCGGCGGATCTCCGCAATCAGGCGGCTGCGCTTCCTGAAGGCGTCGGCCACCTGGCGATTCACAAGAAGATCCAGGTAGCGCTGGCGAAAGCGGGTCTCCACGTCGGTCAGCCCATGCCACTTTTCCGGCAGCGGGCGCAGCGACTTCGACAGGAGCTGAACCGTCCTGGCCCGCACCGTCAGTTCCCCTGTCCGTGTTCGAAAGAGCTGGCCCTCCACCCCCAGGTAGTCGCCGACATCCAGCTTCTTGCAGAGGTCGTATGTCTCGGAACCGACGGTATCCCGAACGATGTAGATCTGAATCCTCCCGGAACCGTCCTGGAGATGAGCGAAGGTCGCCTTCCCATGACCCCGTACGGACATCAGGCGCCCGGCGATCGATACCTGAGGAGCCCCCGCGTCCCCCTCTTCAGAGAGACCTGCATACTCCCGCTGCAAAACAGCCGCGAGATGGGTAACACGGAACCGGGCTGGATACGGGTCGACGCCGGATGCTTCAAGCTCCGCCAGCTTCCGCATCCGCTCGCTCACCAACGGATTGTGTTCTTCCATAGAGCCTCCAGGTATCAGATGAGCCGATCCTGTAAACACCCGTTTACCCTTCGACATGCTCAGGGTGAACGGTATGGGCATTGAAACGATTGACGGTTTCCCGTTCGTGCTGAGCCTGTCGAAGCACAGTAAGGGGTTTGCAGGACAGGCTCAGATGCGTTCGATTATAGAAAGCACCCTTGTCACTGTCAAGGAAGCTTCAGGAAGGGTTCATCCGAGCGATCAATACAAGACAGCGGCTCAGAGAGTGGCAGGAGACGTAGAGGGACAAATTAAGAGGTGGGGGAGCCGGCAATTATTGTCGCATCGGAGGGGTGATCCACCTGGTCGCCCTTATTGGGCTGTTTCGCGATCGAGAAACGTCGAGATCGTTTGAAGAAAGGCCTTGGTATCGACCGGCTTAGGAATGAACCCATCGCATCCCGCCTGGCGTATCCGCTCCTCGTCCCCGGCCACGGAGTAGGCGCTGACCGCAACAATCGTAATGAGTCCGGTCTCCGGGTCCTCTCTAAGCATCCGAGCAAGTGTCAAGCCGTCAATATGCGGCAGGTTGATATCGAGCAAGATGAGGTCCGGCCGATGCGCCTTGGCCTGCCGCATCACCTCTTGCCCGTCACCGCAGGTGTAAATCTCATACCCCCCATGCTCCAGCAGCTCCATCATCAGTTCCAGATTAATCGGGTTGTCCTCGACAATCAGGATGCGATGGCGAACCCGTTCAGCCTCCTCATCGGCAGTGGATCGGGCCTTCAGCAACTGTTCGGCTGCCTTCTCCGCCTCGGCGTCTCGCCGCCGGCGCTCAGCTCCGGCGATGAGGCGACCGACCGTGTCGATCAGGACTGAGGCGGAGATCGGTTTGCTCAGGTAATCGTCCGCTCCAAGGGCAAGCGTCCGCTCGGCATCAGACGCGCCCAGGGAGGTCACGGCCAGAATCGGCAGGTCTCGTGTCGTCGCCTTCGCCCGGAGAATCTTCATGACCCCCCACCCATCTACTCGAGGCAGCAACAGATCCAGGATCAACAGATCCGGTACGGCCTGTTCAATCATCTGTAGGGTCGCCTCTCCATCCGAAGCCGCTGTGACCAGGTAGCCTGCAGACCTGAAAACCTCTGTGAGGAGGCTGACGAACAACAGGTCGTCATCGGCCAGGAGTAGATGGCGCCTGGGCGGTCCTTCCATGGGGAGAAGGACCGTGACGGTCGTCCCAAGACCGAGCCCCTCCGAGCGAGCCCAGATCCGGCCCCCGTGCTCTTCGACAATCCCCTTGCAGATGGCCAGGCCCAGGCCGGTCCCAGTGGTCTCCCGCGTGGCTGAACGATCCAATCGGTGAAAAGGTACGAATAACGTATCAAGATCCTCCTGCGCGATGCCTCGACCCTGGTCGATTACGCTGATGGCGATCGCTTGCACCACGCCTCGCCGACCGCGTGCTGCGCCCTCATCATCCAAGGCGACGCGCCTGAGCTCCGCAACAACGCGTACGCGCCCTGCAGGTCCGGAGAACTTGATGGCATTGCTCAAGAGATTCGTCAGGATCTGCACAATCCCATCCTGGTCGGCGTAAACCGGAGGCAGGTCCGGAGGCAGGTTCACATCGATGACGGCCCGTCGCTCCTTCACCAACTCGCTGACGCTCGCCAAGGCGAGCTCGATAAGGTGCGGTACCGTCTGATCGGATAGCTTCAGCGTGAGCTTTCCGGCCTCGATCCTGGAGAGGTCCAGGACATCGCTGACGAGGCGGATCAGACGATCGGCATTCCTCAGACAGATCGCCAGCAACTCCTGCTGAAATGGGAGCAGTTCCTGCGGGTTCCCCATGATAAGCTGCAGGGAGCCTTTAATAGAAGTAAGGGGAGTCCGCAACTCATGCGAGACGGTGGAGACAAATTCCGACTTCATCTGCGCGATCTCCCGCTCCACGGTCACATCCCGAAGGGTATGTACGTGCCCGATCACGGCTCTCGCCTCATCCCGTACCGGGGTGCGTATGCGTAGCAGGACACGCGGATAAGGGAGCTTCAGCTCGATCGTATCGCGTTCCGTCGTCTCAGGATGCAGCAGAAGCCCCCGGAAGCTTCGCTCAAACTCGGCAGGGTTCTTTACCCGGGATTTCAGGAATACAAGGGTCGCAGCCGGATCCTCATGCGCCAATCCTTCGGGGATCACTCCAAAGAACTTACGGAACACCAGGTTGGCGAGCAGCAGCCGACCTTCGTAGTCAAACAGCGCGATCCCGTCGGAGGTGGCTTCCAGGACGGCGTGCAGGCGATCCCGCTCCTCAGTCCACTGCCGGTTGGCGGTCCACCCTGCCTCATGCTGAACCGGATGCAGATCGTCCGATTCCCGCATGCCCCTACACTCCATAGGTGCGGCGCACGAGCCGTCCCACCCTCGCGTTCAGTTCGTTGATCTCGAACGGCTTCATCAGATAATCGTCCGTCCCGATCAAGAATGCCTTGGTCCTGGTCTCGCTCTCTCCCCGGGCGGTCAGCATGAGGATCGGGATGAAGGCGGTTTTGACGTGTTCCCGGAGGCGACGGCAGACCTCAAACCCGTCCATCTTGGGCATCATGAGATCCAGAATCACCAGACTTGGCTGCTCGGCCTCTACCACTTCCAGCGCCTCCATACCATTGCCGGCTGTCAGGATCTCGGCCGGAAAAGGAAGTTGCCGGAGCGCGATCGCCACGATCCGCCTCACGTCCTCCTCATCGTCTACTACGAGGATCTTCATCTGTCGTTCGATCGGGCTTACAACAGGCTTACTCCCGGGAGGAGGTGGCGCGACCTCAAGGGCGGTCTCCGTTCGTTCGATCGGGCTTACAACAGGCGTCGAACAGAAGGGGCAGGCTTTCCACTCCGGCAGTAGATCCTGACGACACGATGGACACCTCGGTTTCAGAACCGCCCGGCAGGCAGGGCAGCTTGTGAAGGTAGCCTCAATCTTCTCGCCGCAGTTTCCGCAGCGGTTCTGGACGCCTTCGTCTCCCAGGATAGCCCGAAGGACCTCGTCCGGGCTGGTAAGTCCCGCGCGGATCTTGACGACCGCCGCCTCAATCAGGCTCACAAATCCTCTGGCGTTGGCCTCCCGCCGCAAGGTCGCCTCGGAGGCGCGCTGGGCGATCAACTCGCGCATGGCGGCATCGATGGGCAGGAACTCGTACACTCCAACCCGTCCGAGAAAGCCGCTCCCCTGGCACGCAGGGCATCCTTTCCCCCGAAACACGGCAGCGGGGGCATCCGTCAGTCTCAGCCGTCTCACAATGTCGTCGGAGGGCTGATACGCCTCGCGGCAGTGACGACAGAGGCGCCGCATCAGCCGCTGGGCTATAATAAGTGAGACAGAAGAGGCGACCAGGAACGGCTCAATCCCTAAGTCCAGCAGGCGCGTGATCGCCGCGATGGTGTCGTTCGTGTGCAGCGTGCTGAACACCAGATGACCGGTCAGTGAAGCCTGGAAGGCGATCTCTGCGGTCTCGTGGTCCCGGATCTCCCCCACCATGATGACGTCCGGGTCCTGGCGCAGGACGGAGCGGAGGGTGGAGGCAAAGCTGAGCCCCGCCCGCTCATTTACCTGGACTTGGTTGATCCCTTTGATCTGAAACTCGATCGGGTCCTCGATGCTCACGATATTGATCCCAGGCGACTTGAGGCGAGAGAGCGCCGCATATAGCGTCGAGGTCTTGCCGCTCCCGGTGGGGCCGGTCACCAGAACCGCTCCCTGGGGCTGCACCAGGACCGCTTCAAGGAGCTGGCGCTGCATCGGTTCCAGCCCCACGTGCTCCAGACTGAGCAGATCTCGGACCGGATCGAGTAATCGAAGGACCGCCTTTTCCCCGCAATGGGTCGGGAGGGTGGAGACCCGCAGGTCCAATGTACGCTCACCGTATCTGACCTTGATCCGGCCATCCTGGGGAAGGCGCCGCTCCGCAATGTCAAGCCCGCCAAGGATCTTCAGCCGAGAGATCACCCCGGCATGAATCCACTTGGGCATGATAAGCGTATCCCGTAAGATACCATCCACCCGGTTCCGGACGGTCACCTCGCTGACGCCGGGTTCGATATGGATATCGCTGGCGCGCGCCTTGATCGCTTCACTGATCAGAAGATTCACCATCTTGACGGCCGGCGTAGTCTCACTTTTCTTCAGGTCCAACACCCCATCAGTCTCCGATAACTCGGTCGATGGCAGCAGTTTGACCTCCGCCCCGTTCTCGATGTTGCGGACCATGGGGCCCAAGGACTCCTCAAAGGCATAACAGCGGGCGATAGCGTCTTTGATCTCCGTCGGTGTCGAGATGGCAAGCCGGATCCGAAGAGACGCGCGGAACTCTACATCCTTGATGGCCTCCAGATTCAGCGGATCGGCCATCACCAGGAGCAGCGCCTTCTCTTCCAGGGAGAGGGGACAGATCGTATACTTTTCGGCCATGGCACGAGGAACCACATCAAGAGCCTTCGGCTCGACGATAGCCGACGCCAGACGGACGTACGGGATCGTGAGCTGCGCCGCCAGCGCCGTCGCGATCTGCTCTTCTGTGGCCAACCCCTGGCTCATCAGCAGTTGCCCCAGCGGCAGCCGAATCTGAGCCTGTAGCTTCAGAATCTGTTCGAGCTGTTCCAGCTCAATGACTTTCGCGTCGACCAGAATTTGGCCAAGCTGCTTTCTCATTTGTCTCCAGTGGCTTGATCGAGGTCGATCTCCCGGAGACCGGGAACGACTTCGCGAGGCGTGTACCGTACCACCGTGCGCATCTGCCGGACGATCCTGGTGATCGTCTCGACAGCCACCTCAATGTTCGCTACGGCTTTGGCCTTGGCTTCCGATGAGACCCCTTCGAGGATGAGCCGCTCCACGCTCAGATTGATGATATTCAGAGGATTCAGAATCTTATCGCTTGCGGTCACCGCCAACTCCCGGATGGCAGCGACTTGATCCGCCTCGCGGGCCCTGGCGCGCAGCTTCCCGATCTCCACGGCCCGAGCAACGGCTACCTCCAGCAGGGTGAGATCGGAGAGCGGCTTGAGCAGATAATCAAAGACCGTCCCCCGTCGCATCGCCGCGATGGCGTTGTCGAACGACCCGTGCCCGGTGAGCACGATGACGGGGAGATCGGGGTCCACGCTCCGAAGCTTCTCAAGCAGCCCCAGCCCGCCCAGGCGAGGCATGGCCATGTCGGTGATGACGACATTCGGAATCTCCTCCTTCACCAATGCCGCCGCCGCCTCGCCATCCTCGGCTTCCCGCACAGTATATCCCAGCCGCCGGAGGTGACGCGACAGCAGTCTGCGGATCTCCGGCTCGTCATCGACCAGCAGAATGCGCGCGTTCATCATGTCCGATTACCCTTACTATCATCCCGGAGGGCGTGTGGCAAGATAATCGTAAATCGCGCGCCCTTTCCATCAGCCACCGGACTCTCCATCGTCAACTCTCCCCCATGCTCCTCGATGATCCCATGACAGATGCTCAGTCCCAAGCCGGTCCCTTTGCCGACCTCTTTCGTCGTGAAAAAGGGGTCAAAGATCCTGGGTCCGATGTCTTCCGGGATGCCGGGGCCGCTATCGGTGACGCTCAGGGCGATCCGGCTGTCGGATGCGAGCTCGGTGCGAACAGTGATGGTCCCAAGCTCCGCTCCCTCTATGGCGTCCCGAGCGTTTGTAATCAGATTCAGGAGCACCTGTTCGATCTGCAGCGGATCGGCCCGGACCGGTGGAAGCGCGGGGTGAAGCTCCTGGACAACGGCGATGTTTTTAGTCCTGAGTTGCTGACCGAGGAAGGTCAGCGAGTCCTTCACGACCTGGTTCAGGTCTGTGACTTCTCGTCTCCCCTTCGACTCGCGTGAGAAGTCGCGGAGATGGTTAATGATGGCCGTCATTCTGGTCGTCTGTGCTTCGATCCGCTGCAGATCGTCACGCATCTCCTCGTCCCCGATCCGCTTGTCCCAGAGCAGTTCCTGGGCATAACCCCGAATGACCATCAGAGGCTGGTTCAACTCGTGGGCCACCCCGGCCGCCAGCGTCCCTACGGCGGCCAACTTCCCCGACTGGATGAGCTGAGCCTGCGTCTGCTTGAGCGCCATGGTTCGCTCCTCTACTCTCCGTTCCATTTCGCTATGCAGCCCGGTATTTTCAATGGCGATGGCCAACTGCTCCCCGAGCGGAACGAGCAGTTCAAGATCGCGCTCGGTGTAGCGGCCGGGCGCGACATCGTCCAGAAAGAGGACGCCGACGACCTGCCCTTGCACGATCAACGGGAGGCGAACGGTAGAGCGAATCCCTTCTTTCAGCAGGGCCTCATCTTCGATAAACCGCCGAGCCGTCGCAAGATCCTGCTCAAAATGAGGGCGCCCGTGGAACATCACCCACTCGACACCGGTCCCTCCCACATTCGACCACACCATCCCGATCGGCGCCTCACTCAATCGATCGCCCGCAAGTTGAAAGAGCTTGAGTCGTGTGCCTGAGTCCTCGGAAAGCACAATCCCCATCCGAGTGTAGGGGATAAACCGTTTCAACTCCTCAGCGAAGGTCTCATAGACTGCGCCGATATCGAGGGAGGCGCTGATGATCTTGGTCAGTCGATTGACAGCCGCGATCCGTTTGGCGCGTTGACGCGCAGCATCGTAGAGCCTGGCGTTCTCGACGGCTGACTGTTCCAACCGTTCAGCCATCGCGTTAAAGGCCTGTGCCGCCTTCCCAAGCTCCCCTCCACTGCTCACCTCCACACGCTGGGAGAGATCGCCCTCAGCCAGCCGACGACTCCCTTGCGCGATGGCTCGGATGGGCCGGTTCAGCCAGTGAGCCAACGGGATACTGATGGCTATGACCCCCAACCCACTTACGATGAGTGTGACGAATGTGATGAATATCACCTGATGGCCCATCTCGGAGACGTCTCGGATCGCTTCATCGACTTCCTGCGTATGGATATCCATGAGATGATGCAGCGTCGCATCTGCTTGATCATGTAAACGATCCAGCGCGCTCACCATGGCGGGCACATCACGATGTGGCTGGGATGGCATACCAGTCACTATCTCCCGACCGAGCGCTTCCATGCGGGGCACCAGACCTCCCAGTGTATCGACCAGTTGTCGTTCCTCAGGCACCTGAAATGGAGCGTTGTTCAGCGTGCTGAAGGCCTCTTCAAGATGCGTTAGGTGCGCGCTGATCCGCTGCCGCTCCCGCTGATCTTTACTGGCTGCAAAGTCTACCGTTGCCAGCATCAGTTGATCGATGGCTGCCATCATATCGGACGCCCGTTTCAGACGGACGGTTGCCTGCTCCTGAACCAGCATGTGTGAGCGCATGAGGGTGCCGAAATGAAGCGCCGTAATTCCGGTGAATCCCAAAAAGGGGACCAGTACTCCGACAAAGGCCAGGAGCACCCGAGTGCGGATGCTCCAGTTCTTGATGCGCAACATGGCAATTCAGATGCGGATACCGGATCTACGATCCATTTCGTGCGATTGCGGGCAGCGCGCCGCGCTCGACCAGCTCGATGAACGCACATACTACGTCAGGATCGCGCCAGCCGCGCGCCGTCTCATCCCGGAGAATATCGCACGCTCTTTGAGTCGTCAGGGCAGGCTTGTATGGTCGTGCGGTCGTCAGCGCGTCGTAGATATCGACGACTTGCAAGATACGCGCTGTGACGGGGATCGCCTCGCCCGCGAGGCCGTCCGGGTAGCCGCTCCCATCCCATCGTTCATGATGATGGCGGATGATCGGTAGAACCCTCTGCAGCGACTTGAGCGACAGACAGATCCGCTCGCCGATCAGCGGATGCTCGCGCATGATCGTCCACTCCGCCTCGCTGAGAGCCGTCGGTTTCAGGAGAATCGCATCCGGGATTCCGATCTTCCCCAGGTCGTGCAGGGTCCCCCCTCGATCCAGCGCGGTCAGATCCTCCGCCGGCAGGCCCAGCCTCTTCCCCAGAGCGACCGAATAGGCCGCCAGACACTCGCAGTGGCCCCGGGTGTACGGATCTTTCGCCTCCACCGTTCGGCCCAGCGCCAGCAACATGGTCTCGGCGTGCTCCAGCTCGTCGGTATAGGTCTTGAGCCTGAGCAGCGAGCGGACGCGGGCCCTCAGTTCCGTCCGGCTGAATGGCTTCGTAATGAAGTCGTCGGCCCCCGCCTCGATCCCTTGGATCCGAGCGGCTTCCTCTCCGAGAGCCGTAAGCAACACGACAGGCACTAAGCGGGTTGATGCCTCCTCTTTCAGACGCCGGCAGACCGAGTAGCCATCCAACTTCGGCATCATGATATCCAGCAGAATCAGATCCGGAGGCGAGTCGGCTACCTGGGCCAGGGCCTCCAGACCGTCGGCGGCCGCTACGACCTCGTACCCCTCGACCTGCATCAGGGCCGTCAGTAGCTCGATGTTCTGTTCATTGTCATCTACGATAAGCAGCCGTGGCGACTTGGAGAACATCTGAGCGATTTGCATATCCGTATCTCACTCCCGTAAAAGATCAGTGGAAGCTTTCGTCTTCGAGCCATCATACCCGGCTGCCGTCAAGAGATCAAGAATCAACCCCTCTGCGTAGTTCCCCGGGATCAGGGTTGTCTTGTATGCCGTGCCGTCTTCAAGTCGCCAGGTCCAGGCTCTTCAGAAGGGGGTGAGAGGAAGCCGGACGGTGAAGGTGCTGCCCTGCCCTTCGCCGGGCGAGGTGGCAGTGATGGCCCCGCCGTGCAGCTCGACGAGTTTTTTCGTCAGCGCGAGGCCAAGCCCGGTCCCCTCGGCGCGATGGGCGATCGCCGTGTCGAGGCGGGTGAACTCCTGGAAGAGGCTGGGCAGGTCGTCCGGTTTGATCCCGATCCCGGTATCGGCGACGGCGATTTCTACGAAATCTCCGGAGAGATGGGAACCAACGCCTAACGCTCCACGCTCCACGCTCGACACCCGGCGCGCGGTGACCGTGATCCGTCCCCCATCGGGCGTAAACTTCACAGCATTGGAGAGGAGATTCAACAGGATCTGCTTGAAGCGGACGGGATCGGCGGTGAGGGTCGGCGGCGCCTCATCGACACGCAGCTCAATGTAAAGCTGTTTTCGGTCGGCCCGGGACTGGATTTCCGTCACAGCGGCCTGTACGGCCTCGCGGAACTCGAAGATCTCGGCTCGTAACTCGATCTTACCTGCTTCCACCTTCGAGAGATCCAGGAGGTCATTGACCAACACCAGCAGGTGCTGCCCGCTCGACAGAATATTCTGCGCAAACCGCGCTTGTTTCTCCGTCAAGGGGCCAAACTCCGGGTCCCTGAGGATCTCGGAAAAGCCGATAATGGAATTCAACGGCGTCCGGAATTCATGCGACATGTTGGCCAGAAACTCCGACTTGTGGCGGGAGGCCACCTCGAGCCGTTGGTTGGCCAATGCGAGATCCCTCGTCCGTTCCTCGACCTTCGCCTCCAACTGGCGGGCCGCCTGCCGAACGTTCTCATACAGGCGAGCGTTCTCGATCCACACGGCGCTGAACGCGGCGAGGTCGCCGAGAAGCGTCTCATCCAAGGGGCGGAAGGTGCGCGGCGGCCCTGTAGCCGCGCCGCTCAGGACGCCCAGCAACCGGTCATGGGCCACAAGCGGCACGCTCAACCTTGACACCACTGTCATCCCTTCACGCGTGGTTCCCCCCTCACGAGCGAGAGCCTCCGGTAGACTATCCAACCCACTGACCGTCCGGCGCAGGGCAGCCGCTTGACCCGGAATAGCCTGACCCACACGAAAGCGGAGGTGGGTGGCCGCCTCGGCCGACCAGCCGTGCCAGGCGGCGGGGACCAGCTCGGCGCCATCCTCGCTGAGGAGACAGAGCAGGGACCGATCCACCCTCAGGAGGCTACACGCGGCGCAGGCCACTAGCTGCAACATGTCTTTCAGATCAAGGGTCAGGGCGATCGCCCTGGCGATATCCCTCACGACGAGGAGGGCCTCCTTCTCCTCGCGAAGGGCCCACTGAGCAAGGGCTCTGTCGATGCTGGAGGTAAGCTGGGTAAGATACCCTTCCCGCTTGACAATATAGTCCATTGCCCCGAGCTTCATGGCCTGAACGGCGGTCTCCTCGTCTCTGTGGCCGGTGATCATCACCACCGGCAGGCGAATCCCCTTCTCCCGCATTGCCTGAAGAATCTCCAGGCCATTCATTCCTGGCATCCGGTAGTCAAGCAGGAGAAGATCGTATCTGCCGGACTCGAGCGTACGGAGGGTATCCGACCCAGTGGTGGCCGTCTCGACCGTCAGGTGGACGGCATCGGCCGCCAAGCGGCGCAGGGTGAGGTCCAAGTCTGCGGACTCGTGCTCAGCGTATAAGATCCGAAGGTTACAGGCCCGGCGACTCCGCTCCTGTTGGAATCGGCCTAATGCCTCCCGGATCGCGGCCGGCAGGCGGTCCAGGTAGCCGGGCTTCTTGACCACGTAATCGCTCGCCCCCAGTTTCAGCGCTGCGACCGCCACCTCATGATCCCCGCTGCCTGTCACCATGACCACCGGAACATTCGGGGCATCGGCCAGGAACTCCCGCAAGAGCTGAAGGCCATCCACATCGGGGAGACGGTAGTCTAACAGGACCAGGTCAAACCGCTGACTCGCCATAACCTCTCGCGCCTCCCGGCCGGTGCCGACAACCTGGACCTCCATCTCCGGGGCATACTGACGCAAGTGGCGAAGCGTCAACTCGCGATCCGCCGGGTCGTCCTCAATATAGAGGATTCGAATGCTATCCACCAGGACCCTCCCCACTCGGCCTACGGTCCTTCGGAGTTGCCTGAGCCGCAGGCGGCGCAATGTTGGTCAGCAGCCAGTACAGATCAATGCGACCGATGACCTCCAGGAATTTATCGAAATCGACCGGCTTGGCGATGTAGGAGTTGGCGCCCAGCTCGTAGCTCGTCCGGATGTCCACCTCCTGCTGCGATGTCGTCAACATCACGACAGGGACCGTGCGGTAGACGGGGTGCGCCTTGATCTCCCGGAGGACCTCAATTCCGTCCACTTTAGGCAGACGAATGTCCAGGAGGATGAGCCCAGGGATGGGGGCATCGGCGGCAAACCGGCCCCGTTTATAAAGATAGTCCAGGGCCTCCTCACCATTACGCGCTACCGCAATCGGGTTGGAGACATTGTGCTTCCGAAGGGCTCGAAGGGTCAGTTCCAGATCGACCGGATTGTCCTCCACCAGCAGGATCGTCAGTAATCGTTCGTTCATACCCCTAGCCCTCCCTCTTGCTTGGGAATTGCAAAGTAGAACGTCGCCCCTTTACCCGGCTCGCTCTCGGCCCAGGCCCGGCCGCCGTGACGCTCCGCCACCTTCTTCACAATGGCCAGGCCGATTCCTGTCCCCTCGTACTCATCCTGGGCATGCAGGCGTTGAAAGATGCCAAAGATCTTTTCCTGGTAGTTGGGGTCAAAGCCGATGCCGTTATCGGCCACCTGTAGCACCCGCTCGGCCTCGCCCTCCTCGGCCCGGATCGTGATGGCGGGCTGAGCCGTCGTACGGGTAAACTTCAGGGCGTTGTCCAGCAGATTGGCCAGGACCTGCTGGAAACCCTCCCGCTCGCAGGCGATCTGGTGGAATGGCAGGTTGAGATCGATCCGGATGCCCCGCCTGTCGATCTCGACCTGACGCTCCGCGATCAGATCCTGAATCAGCCGCTGCAGGTCGACCGACTCCCAGTGCATCGGCCGCCGTTCCAACCGGGAGTATTTGAGGAGATCGTCGATCAGGATCCCCATCCGCCGGGCAGAGCCACAGATCATGTCGAGGTAGTGACGGCCCGCGTCATCGAGCCGGTCGGCGTACTCCTCCTGCAGGGCGCACGCGAAACCATCCATCCCGCGAAGGGGGGCCTTGAGGTCGTGGGAGACGGAGTAGGAAAAGGTTTCCAGCTCCTTGTTGATGGCCTGAAGTCGGCGATTCAGCCGTTCGACCTCTCCAAGCTGTGCTCCCAGTTTCTCGTTGAGGACTTTT
>JAGWQH010000050.1 GCA_028870115.1 Candidatus Methylomirabilota bacterium | reverse complement strand
TTTCACCTTGCCCTGGTTCATGGTTCGGACTACTCTTTTCATGAAGCGGCTCCTTTCTGTGTGGGGTACTCGGTTAGTGGACCTAACCGTCCTACCATAAGGGAGTCGCTTCGCTTGTTCAACTAAGAATGGCACACCTTCGTAACGACGGGCCGCGGCGATCGCAATGGAGAATCTGTCGTCAAAAAGGATGCGATTAGCGAGGCCGGTGAGGCTGTCTATGTGAGCCAGGCGGTGGAGCCGGAGCTCATTCTCGTAATGTAAATGCTCCCGTCTATGCTCCACCCACCCCCGCAAGAACGCTAGCCCGATTAGATATGCAATGAAGGTCAGTGAACTCACCAGCAGGCCACGGACCGCTGCGGTTCCAGCTTTAATGTCGTAGTGTATGGGTTTTTCGCCGTCGCCAAGCACCTCCATTACAGTTAGAAACGCGGAGGAGTTTCTGCGCACGAGTACGTTCAGCTCGTGATCTTGCGTCCAACTACTCGGATTTGCTGCAAGAAATGCCCTCCTGCGCACCAGTTCCAACTCAAGCGACACCCACGCTTCATAGCTTGCTTCGAGCAGCACAACCTTCTTTCGTACCTCCTCGTTATAGCTTCCGAGTTCAAGGTATTCCGAAAGCTTCTGGCGCCCATCGTGTATCGCGCTTTCGATGCCGGAAATGGCGGAGACCTCCCCGGCGGACTGCAACAGGCGGAGCTCCGCTTGCTTCAATGCAAGGAACGGGCGCCTCATCTGATCGAGCATCTGAATAGCCGCTTGCCCGTTCTCACCGCGCTTCAGCACCCGGAAATAATCGAATTGGAAAATCATAAACCCATAAAGCAATGCTCCGAGAATCGCCAACCAAAGCACGGTCCAAGTATCGCTCCGGTGCTGGTTGGTTTCTTGTTTAGCCTGCATTCTTGATCTCCAGCTGCAGTAGAGCGTTTTTTTACCTAACTACTGATGCTGTGAAAGCGCTGCACCTCCGCATCCGCTGGGCTACGTACTCCTTTTTCACTTTGGTTCAAAATGTACGTATAGATCATCGTCGTGCTCACATCCTTGTGCCCCAGCAGTTCCTAAACGGTTCTGATGCCACAGCCATCTTCCAGCAGTTGGGTGGCAAAGGAGTGCCGGATGGTGCCTGCCTGTGCATGGCACGCAGACAGGCCAGCCCTCTGCGGCGAGGGTCTAGGAGTGCTCTGGTTCCAGTGGGATGGCCCATGTGGTCCTCCCGCTCCGAGAGGCAAAGGTTGTGACGATCCTTACTCCAAACCTGGGAGACGGTCAAGCCGTTTGACCGTATTCGTAGTGTCCGAATTTGAGTTAGGCAGCAGTCGCAAGGGCGAGGATTTTCTTCTTCACTACCTTCGGAAAGTCCACAAAGACAAAAAGTCCCCTGTGGTAGAGGTAGTCTTCGCCGCTCTCATCGACGATGCGTACAAGATCATCCTTGGCAGCTTTTGGATCCGGAAGAATGTGATAGACCTTACCGAGAATGAGTGATGCCTCATAGTCCGTGTTATCGATACACAGCGCAAACGGCTTCGTAGGCGTTTTCATACGTCCTCCAAGTAGCGTTTGATTCTCAGGTCTCTCCTACCAATACCATGCGCTTCATACCAATGCAACTCTACCCTCCGCAAAGCGCCGTTCGGCAGGCGAACGGTGGCAACACCCTTCAACTTCCGCCATCGACCTCGGCCATACGCCTTGCGAAGGTAGGAGCGCACTCGAATGGATGGGCCGGACGCGATAACCTCAACGTCTGCAATTGGGCCAACGACCTCAAGCCTCATCGATCCCTGTAGTGTAGGTACTGTTCATCAGGCAAGCCGTGTGCAGCCGTCTCACGACTTGAACTGAGCGACGCAGGGGTTACGTACTCCTTTTCTACCCCGATTCAGGACGTGCGCTGGGTTGCCATGGGGTGCCGCAAGGTGTGACAAGGCGAACCTTCCCCCATTCACGAAACTATATGATGATCCCATACCTTTTGGTGTCAAGTAGAAAGTAGAGCGATGATGGACAGGCACCGGTGGGATGGTACGGCTTTACGGGTGAGGCGTGATAGCGATAACGATGATCTCACCCCGCTTGGTCCCGTAGTGCCAGAAGATCCGGTAGGCCGTAGGCGTCTTACTCTCTGCGTAGGATGCAAAAACCTTTTCGCCCTGCAGACCCTTCAGGCTCTTGTATTCGTGGGTATTGAGACTCGGATGGTGTAGGTTGGTTTCCATGAGGCCGAGGGTCTTCCGTACCGCCTTCAGGCGTTTCTCAAGGCCTTTGTTTCGCTCAAGCGCCTCTAGTTGCTTGCCTGCGGTCGGCGTGAATGTCAGCGTGAATCGAGGCACGTTCAACCGCTAATCGATCTTGTCGTCGGCGTGCTTAGCAAACGAGCCGATCTTGCGTGCCTTGCCGCGTCCGGCTTCTTCTAGACCTCGGTGCACGCTCTCAAGTGCGGCCTTGTTGTTGTAAAGCCAGGCTTCATGCAGTGGAACGGTAGCTTCTGGAGAGAGCAGGATCTGGCCTGCCTTGTTGCAAGCGATCTTGAAGCGTAGCCTTTCCACGTCCTCGCCTATTACGGCTTGCAAGGCTTCGATAGCCTTACTGAGGGCGATGCGCTTCTTGCTGTCCAAGGTGCCCTTTCCAACGGGCGTGAAATGCTCGTCTAACAACACTTCATTGGATGACATCATCGTGTGATCTCCTTCTGCCCTACTACTACCCATCGATCAAAGCATACCTTCATTACTTATCCCTCACTTGTGGCTAAATGGACTTTACCCACTATCCCACAAATTGTCAAGTCTCGCTCTTCTTTGCCTTACGCGGCAGCTCACCCCTTACGAGATTCCTACCCGGGGCACCCAACCGCTGGAGCGCCAAGGCGAACCTTCCCCCTTTCACGAAACCATGCGATGATCTCATGCCTTTTGGTGTCAAGTGGGACCTTGTGAAAATGGGGTCTACCCCTATTTTCACTAAGGGGTTTGCGGAGGAAAACAAAGTTCTCGGTTTGCGCGCCCTAACGGGGCTGCGGGTCAGCGGCAGGCGGATGCGCGAGCGTACTCGCGTGGACGACCGTCCGCTGCAGCCACGTCAGCGGTCCACTCCAGCCGGCTTAACCTGCATTATTCATGAACGTCTGGTGTTCATTACTACATGCCCATACTACCAGCGAGTCAATCCCAAAATTAGTTGAACTATGCGAAGCCAGCTCCCGGTCATGAGATCACGCCACCTGCTGTTCGGTCAGTCGTGCCTGTGCACCGAGTTCATGCTGCATGGCCTGTCGGAGTACGGGCAGCGCGCGAAATCC
>JAGWQH010000049.1 GCA_028870115.1 Candidatus Methylomirabilota bacterium | reverse complement strand
TCCACGATATCACCGAGGGGTACGGGATCACCATGGGCAACTGGTGCCTGCTCGAGTCGAGCATCGTCGAGACCAGTCAAAACGGGGCGCAGGTGGGCCACAACTGTAAGGTCTGGGACCTGGTCATCGACGGCGGCCGGACCCCTGTGATGCACACTGGACTGACCGTCGGCGGCGGCGGCACCGCGGTCGCCCGCACCGTGGTCAGTCATGTCCTGGACGGCCCCGGGATCGACTACTGCGGCTGTAGCCTGCGGGCCCTCCCCGGCGAGGATGGGGCGGTTGTCGACGACCCCGACCACTCGGCCTGTCAGGATTCGAGCAACAGCGTCGCCCTGATCGCCGGTACCCCGTCGATTAAAGACGCCAACAACGGCTGCCCTGGCATCGGTAGTGGCCCTCCCGCCACCGGCACTGTCGTTACCGACTGCGCCACCAACAATGAGGGTGTCCGGTACCCGGGCACGAAGAACACCGGCCCCTTTGATTGCGGCCTGACCTCTGACACATTATTTGAGAGCACGAACTGATTGCAGCGGCCGTGACTAAGTAATCCGCCGTCGTCATATGGCCGGGCCACCGTCACGACGTTCGGTGGCCCGGTTTTTTTTAATCGACGGGGTAGCCCAGGCGGGTGAGGAGGGGGGAGAGCAGCGTCGTGATCTGGTGCTGTTCATCCCGGCTCAGATTCTCACGCCACCGGCCCGCCCGGACCCGGTGATCCGGTCGAAACCAGGTGACCTGATGCCGGGCATGGTACGAGCCGGCGCTGACGTTCTGAATACGCCCGCAAAACGCCTCCACGGCCGGGTGGAACGGGAGTCCCAGGTAGGTCAGCACACGCTCGCTCACCCGGCGTGGGTCGGCGACCAGATCTTCGTAGCGGATCTGCAGATGCGAGACATCCCGCAGATCCGAAAGCGCGATCTCCAGGATCTCTTTCCAGGCCAGGGCGCACCGGATCGGTCCCTGAGAGGTCGTGAAGAAGGTCTGCCAGGAGGGGGGTTTCAGGTGAGACCACTCGCTGCCGCCGCAGCCCGGCACCATCGAGCAGGCGACATCCCGGCCGTCCCGCACAATATGGATGATCCCGGCCTCGGGAAACACAGCCCTGAGAAACGGCACCCGGAGGCTGTTCCTGGGATTCTTCTCGACAATGCGCGCCGCCTGGCCCTGCCGGGCCTCGAACCACTGCCGGATCGCCAGCGTGACCTCCGGCGTCGCATGCGCCGCCGTCAGCCGGTGGCTCCCGTTGACGCCGAAGCCGGCCTGCTCCCAGACCTGATGGGCCTCAAAGATGTAGGCGACCTCGGGATGGGCGCCGATCAGCTCCCCGAGGATACTGGTCCCCGATCTGGCGCAGCCGATGATGAACGCGATCTTCACGCGCGGCCTCACATCAACTGATCCGCCCGGTCCAGAATCTCCAAAAATGCCTGCCGTTCCTGCGGGAGGCCGTGCCGGCCTGGCGTCAAGCGGCCCTGTTCCACCATCCGACGGCGTTGATCCGGCGGCAGGCGCAACGCGCTCTCGGCGGCCTCCACGATCCCTTCCAGCGTATACTCCGGCCGGAAACAGTTCTCGCCCGGCAGGCAGAGCGAGCGGTTGCCGATCACATCGGGGCAGACAACCACGGTACCCAGCGCCATCCCTTCCAGGGCGGGGAGACCAAATCCCTCCACGCGCCTGGGGAGGACCACGACGACCTTCGCCCGATTGACCCAGCTCAGAAAATCCGGCCTCGAGAGCCGCGTCGTCAACAGCTCGATCCGCCGGCCCGGTCGATCCAGGCGCCGTTTTACCTGACGTCCCAGGTCGGCCTGCTTCATCGCCGCGATGACGAGGTCAACGTCCTTGTCGGCATCCGCCATCGGGGAGGGAAGCGGCCCAAGATCCAACCCGCACGGGATCACAAAGACCGGTCCATTCGTCCGGCGTGTGTCGCGAATGGCCGCCGCGACCTCCTCACTGACACAGATCCGGATCGCCTTGTGCTGCAAAAACGGATACCGCGGGTTGTCTGGTAGGGCATGTTCTGCGCCCTGGATCAGATTGATGATCGGAATCGACGAACGGTCCCGCCGATCAGGATCCAGGATCAACCAGTCCAAGCCGGCCAGAAAGAGCAGATCCGGATCGACCGGCGGCCAGGCCTCGAGGCCCTGCTCTTTGAGGGCCAGCCATGGATTGCTTCCGTCCCAGATCGTGTCCCTTGAGAACCAGATCCGGGGACGATACCCGGACGACGCCCTGACATGATTGAAATAATCGTACACCTTGAGGTGTCCGCCGGTGAAGCCCCGAAAGTTCCTGTAGAAGAGAATCGTCCGCATGGGCCGCCCGTTCACGCTACCAATTGTCATCTTGCTCATACCCCAGATCGATCAATAACCGTCCGATCAGCTTTTTACAGACCTGCCTGTGCTCGTCCGTAAACTGCGCCTTCCACCCCCCGATCACGCCCCTTCGAAAGGTGCCGGTCCCGCCAAAGAGCTGATCGGCTACAGCCTCTATCTCGCGATCCGAACAGTCGATCCCCAGATGACGGGCGATAGCGCGGATCTCTTGGAGCTGTTCGTCCCGGGATCCCCCGCCTTGCGGCCCGACCAACCGTTCAAACCTGGTGGTATAGTTGAAGGGCTGCGACTCCCATCGCAAGACGCCTTCAAGTCGATCTTTGATGCTCAGCAATACGGGCCCGTCGGGCTCCTTGCAGACACCCACGATGGATGTCATGAGGCGCGCCCCGTCCGAAAGGGATTGGTAATAGCGGTGTAAAGGGGTGCCGACGACGGGGTTGTCTGGCGGGAGGCTACAGATGTAGGCGGCATGAGAGACCGCCACATCTCTGGGGTCCCTGATAATTGTGACCATCGTGATCTTCAGCTCGTTGAGCACCAGCGCCAATCCGGGTGAGAACGGGACATGGGCCGTCGCATAGCGCCCCGGCGTCACGTATTGCGCCAGCGCGCGGGAGACCTCTTCGCGCGACGCCGGACGGGGTCTGCCCACTCCCAGCGGGATCACGGTCGGCGGATATTCGCCGGGCACGCCGTCCGTCCCGCCGTCTGTTGCCGGATTGAACCGTTCCGGCCCGAGATGGAACTCGACAGGATGCATGCCGGGCAAGAGCCCGACCACCTTTTTGAGCAGGTGGGTGCCCGATTTCGGCAGGCTGTTGATCAGGCAGGCGGGAACCGATAACCGGTTGCGAATCTCATGAAACGGATCTGAACTCAAAGGCCGCTCCTTTCAGGACGGTGCAGTTCGGCTATGGCCGGGGGGCGGCCTGCAGAAACCCGTGCGTCTCCACGTCGCGTATGATGTCACGGGCGTTCTCGTCAGGCGCGCGCCCTCCGGACAGTCGCCGCTTACGGCGTTCGTCCGGCGCTCGCTTGATTGCACGAGCCGGCCAACTTTCCCTTTCGTGTGCGCACGACAAACCTCACACCATTGGCCTCCCTGTCAGTTCGGGCGCTTGCCATCCAGCCCGATGCGCCGAGACTCGGAGTGCCCAACGCCTGAGCGACATCCGGCCTGGAGAGGCCTGTCTGTACGTCGGTGGCCAGAACACGACCGTCGCCACTCACCAGCCACAGGTTGCCGGACACAATCGACGCATCGCCATCGCGCGCCCACCCTACCGCAAAAATGGCATCACGGCCATACCAATCGCGGCCCCGAAAGACCCTGTCGATATGGCCGGCGCATGGTCCGTCACCTCTCCCGTACGTACGGATAGGCACTGACCGGACGCCGGGATCAGGTATGGCAAGAGGTCTCAATTGAGACCATGATACGACGATAGAGGGAGAGAATCTGCTGACCACCCCTCCGCTAAACCGGATCGCGGTGACCCGACGCGCGGGGCCGCCATGAAACAGAGAACGGAGTTCATCGACTGTCGCGGCGTGGGGACTTATCCACAACCCGCCCTCCATGTTGTCCGGAACGAGACGGTAGGTTACCTCGTCGCCGTCGCTGAATCGTAGCGACATCCTCACAGGATCTTCGCGGAAGAGCGTCCGAATCATTCGGATGCTCAGTCGCCGCGTAAACGACGCGTCCGCCAGTATCACCCCGTCGGTTTGTGGTACGGGTGTCCAGGCGTTCCACGGCACGGTCAGTGTTGTTATCGGCTGAGGGGCTGCAAACCGCGGTTGTGTTCGACCGCGCAGCAGGAATACCCGGGGCTCCGCCATCACCACGTCGTAGTAATTGACAATCGCGCGAAGCGTTTGCGGCTCATCCCAGAACAGGTATCGGCCGTCAATACTATTCACCCCGACATCGGTATGCCAAATGAGGTAGTCCGGTCTGACCTCGGACTCGAAGAAGGCCGCGTTCAGCCTATCAAGCGCAGGCGTATAGGTGCTGAAGGAGGCCGGTAGCGGGCGATTCACCCACGACAGCCCGTTGGCGGGCACGTAGCTGATATCCCATGGATAGACATCAACGGATGATCCGCCGATCACCGCTCGCATCGATTCCGGCAACACGCTCTTCCGCAGCGCCGGTTCCGAAGTCCGCGTCAGTTCTGCCCGGTAGACCGAGAGGTGACGCAGGTCGGCCAGAGCTTTCAGTCCAGGGAACTCAAGTGGACCGGCCAGGCGCTTCTTCAGTTGGTCAACCGCGTATGATCTGTCTGTCTCCGCATTGAACCAAGGGATCGTCAAAAGTACAAGCAATGCTGCGGCAATCGGTAGCGTGCGCTTCCAGCGCCAGACCGAACTCGCTTCCGCGAGAAGGAGCACGATGACAAGGATGCCAAACGTCACAAGAAGAAACACGTGGCCGTACTGTCGCACAATCGAGTGCTTCCAGACGACAAACAGCGGGAAACCCAAGCCGGCCAAGGTCAACAGGTTGCGGGGGGTTCGTTGCGCGACGACCCAGATCATCATGAGCGCAAACCACACCAAGAAGCCCATCACCTCGATCTGCCAGCCATGCGGCGCCAAACTCATCGCGGAGGAATATCCGTAGCTGATCTCCCAGCCTGTGGCCAGATACGCGCCGATGCCGCTGAGGGCGCCGCCATAGGCAGTCCAACCGATCAGGAAACCGATGGCGGCAGCAGGCACACTCACCGCCAGCCGGTACACAGCCAGCATTGGTCGCGGCGCGAGGACATTCCCGATGATCAGCGTGATCGCTGCTCCGAATCCAAGAGAGAACTTCATAAGCACATACAATCCGGCAAGAGCGCCCGCGATTGCGTACGCCGTCAGACTCCGCTGTTGCTCGCGCGCATGAAGGCCGATGAGGAGCACAAGGAGAAACAGAGCAAACCAACCGTTTTCCTTGCCTTGGGCACTGATGGCATAGACGAGCGCTATCGCGAGACCCAGTCTCGCAGCAGGTCGCAAACCCGGTATCGACTGAAGATATGCCGCGGCCGCGATCCCGGAGGCAACAGCAAGCAAGAGATCGGAGACGATCCTGCGCTCCACAAGATCGGCCATGTCGACCGCGTGGATCAGGTAGCAATACGGGCCATAGGTCGAGATAAACTCCCGCCCCCACCTTAAACCTCTCGCTGCGGCGTAGTTATAGGCATACGTAAAGGATGGATCAAGGCCGGGAATTATCGGCTCTATGCCGAGGGCAAAACCCATTGAGATGCTGGCAACGATTGAAAACGCCATCAACCTTCGAAACGATCGCGCGTCGCCGGCGTCGGTTGAGAATAACCGCTCCATCGCGCGCGGTCCAATGACCAAGGTCACCGTTCGAGACCAGACGCTGCTCACGAATCCCCCCGAGGCCAACGTGTCACCACGACGGTGTAGCGCGGTTCACCAAAGGACTGATGGACGGCAAGCGCGTGGATCGTAAGGAGAATCGACGCAACAGATGCCCATAGCAACACCCCATTTCCCGAAGCGTAGTCATGGATCGGCCTCTGTTGAGGTCTGCGACCATTGCTTGAAGACCTCGCCAGGCGGGCGGCGGTAGTCGCCGCGGGTCAAGAGTTTTTCCAGCCAGATGTAGAGGACGATGAAGAGGTAGCGGCTTCCCATCTCCCGCAGATGCAAGTGCGACATTCCCTGCGCGCGCTGACACCAGGCGATGGGGATGACCTCGTAGGAGTAGCCGCGGACAACGGCCTTCAGCGGCAACTCGACGGTTAAGTTAAAGTGAGGCGACAGGAACGGCCGGCAGCCCCGGATGACGGTGGCTCGGTACGCCTTGAAGGCGTTGGTCACGTCGTTGTAGCGGAATCCGAACAAAAGGCGAATAAAGCGGTTTGCCAAGCGGTTGATGACGAGCTTTATACGCGGGTAGCCCGTTACACTGCTCCCAGGCAGAAACCTCGATCCGAAGGCGCACTCGGCCCGGTCTCGGAGGATGTAAAAATATCGGACCAGGTCATCCGGGCTGTCGGACCCGTCGGCCATGACAATCGCGACGGCATCACCGGTCATGGCGTCAAGCCCGCAGCGGACGGCGTAACCAAATCCGTGCGGACCCTGATTGTGGACCAGCCGGACTCCCGGATCGGCCGCGGACCTGGCGTGTACCTCCTCGACAGTGGTATCGGAACTGCCGTCGTCCACAACCACGATCTCGTAGGTGATCCTCTCCCGACGGAGTCGCTCCCGGACACCATCCAACGTGGGGCCGATGTTGCCCGCCTCGTTGCGCGCCGGGATAACCACCGAAAACTTCATCGGAGACCTTTCTGAGTAGCGCAGCACGCTACCGGCTGCCGAAATCGCCTCACCTGCATGTGATTATGTAAGACGCCGTATGGAGCTAGCCCGGCAGCAACCGCCGACACAGTTGATTGTTTGAATGGACCACCGTCACAGATGTTGTCTCCGATTGAGCATAGACACACAGCTCTTTCGCAGCCCTATTCGCTGAAGCAGGGCTGTCAAACCGTAAGATGATCCGAAAACCGCTCTGCGCCAAGCCTTCGTTTCTGAGTGCCGACGCCACGTCGGGCCGCTTCACGGTTTTCAAGAAGTAACTACCGGGCCTTATGGACGATGTGACAGTGATTGTCTGGTCCCGTTCCGTATTGTCGAGCTTGACCCAGCCACTGACGTAAATCTTGTTACCTGTTGCCTCCAACTCGTCTACGTGGCCACCTTCCCGCGCAGGATGAAGCTCGTTGCCAGTCGGCGGCGCCAAGATACGCAGCGATCTGGTTGGCGCATGTGAACCGGCCAGCAGCTTCGGAGACGGCTTGCGCTCAATCCGGCCATCAATCGTAAGTGTGCTGACTGACACGCGAATGGCGTTGTTGTATAACCACGAGACGTATTCAGGCCCCTCGATTGTCATCGCCACTGCTTGATCGGACGGCGCTAATTGGGCCCGATTATTCAAAGAAACCTGGGCGAAGTCTGCGTTCGACTCAATGACGGGATTTATGACGAAGCCCATGGATGCGACGTTAGGCACAATACGCTCGATCCTTGTAGAGCCATCGGCCATGGTCAGATCCAATTCAAGAATCGGCAACTTAAACAATAGATTCATGACGGTCCCGAGCATAGTTTTCTTCACATCTATAGCAACCCAAGTAAGACCGGACACTTGCGGCATCTTCAAGGGCTTGGAAAACGGAACGGCAGTGGTGGCAACCGGGACGATCTGGACCATGCGCGCCGTAGTGCGCCTGGTTAGAATGAGATAGTCGCCGCTTACATCAATCGGATCGTAACGCGCCCATATATCCGGCCACGAGGCGCCATCCTCCATAGCGGGAAATCGGCTATCGATGGTTTGCACGTCGAACAGCAGCGTTGTCGGAGCCTTCTCGTCCCGCAGATGCGTCCGATTCGCGTCTATCAAAGGCTTGCTGTATGCTGAATAACTCTGAAAGACCGGACGCGGCGCGTAGCGCAGCCCGTGCGCCAATATAAGGGATTCATCCCAAGGGTAAAGATCGACTGCGCCTTGAATCGGCGGGAACGGGTTGGCGTTGCGTATTTTCTCCAATGCGGCTCTATACTCTTCCGATAGACGAGTCACACGTTCATTCAGTCCCAGTTCTTTAATTGCAACAATTCGCTTCGATAGCCTTCTGGTCAATGTCAATCTGACCACATTCAGAGGATTCCTAAAATGGTGGCGGGCATCATACCACATCGACATACCAGCCGCGGAAATAAACAGGATTGCCAGCGCCAATCGCCACGTTCGTACAGGAACATCCTGATAAAACCTCGTCGAATAGATTGTAATACAGATAACCAGGCTTCCCCAGGCGATCAGGGTATGGCCATCATGGCGAACGAAACCTGCTTTGAAGGTTATGAAATTGAATATCACGATGCTGAGCAGAAGAATCAGACCTCGCCAGTCGCCTTCACGCCAGCGGCCGAAGCGCCACTCCGCGCATGCAATGAGGATGAGTAAACAGAAAACAAGGCCGATAAAGGCCATAATTTCACCCGATGGGCTGAAAAGCTGCATGGCTTCACTGTACCCACCGGCAACCTCCAAGGAGGTTGTGATAAAGGCAACAAGATTTTCGAGATGCTGATGGGCCAACAGAAAAAAGAGCGCAAAGAAGAGCATGTATGTTCCCAAATATATGGGCAGGTATTTCCCTTTTGAAAAACGATACATTTCGGCGCATAGAACCATGGTGAATCCACATATGGCGAAGGTAAATTTAATAAGGCCGATGAAAGCGCAGAGCGCGAGAAATAATACGCCACTGAAATGATGTATCTGCTTTTCAGCTTGAAATAACACAAAGATAAACAATAAAGGAATAGTTAAAAGAACAACATCGCTTCCAAAAAGCACAAGTGTGATGATCATACCCGAGACCGAAATAATTTGCGGAATTAACGTGAAAAAAGAAGTGGTGCCTTTTTTCAATAAGAAATTTATAGAAGCTGCGATGACACCTGCTATGACCAGCCAAAAAACAATTTGAACCCCATAGTGTTCAGGATAGAACAGATTTGAATAAAGAAAACTGCTTGAATAAAGGAATCCATACGGTCCGAACGTGAAGATGATCTCTTTCCCGAATTGTAAGTGGTTGGTGAAAGCATGGTTTAGGACAAACATCCATGATGAGTCGAGCCCGCTTTCCGGCATCCGGGGGAACCAGGGCGGCAGCAGGAGCGCAGCCAGGAAGAAAATGACAAGGCCGACAGAAATGGTGCTGATGGCTTGGTATGCAGTGCCCTTAGAAAGTTTCACTGGAGGTCTTTGTCAACAAGGCGCCTCTGTAGGGCCTGGAATCGCTCTCCACGAGTGGCAAGCGACTAGGGGCCGGAGGCTCGCTCACACCCCACACCGGCCAGATCCTGAAATATGACATCGAGGTTCCGCGTAATATTCCAGCCGGGGTAGTCCGCCTTCAATCGTCGCAGGTCACTGATGTAACAGATGTGGTCGCCGACCCGGTTCGTTTCTATATACTCCACCATCAGTCGCTTCCCCATCAGTTCCTCGAACCGGGCGATCGCCTCAAGGATCGACACACTATTGCCCCGACCACCCCCAAGATTATAGACGGCAGCCTGACGGGGGCACTCATAGAATGCCAGAAAGGCGGCACAGACGTCGTAAGAGTGAATGTTGTCCCTCACCTGCTTACCCTTGTAGCCGTAAATGCGATAGACGCGGTCTTCCTTGATCGCCTTCGTCAGATAGGCCAAGAAGCCGTGAAGCTCCGCGCCTGAATGATTGGGACCAGTCAGACATCCACCCCGGAAGCATACCGTCGGCATACCGAAATATCGGCCATACTCCTGGACCATCACATCGGCTGCCAGCTTGGATGCGCCGAAGAGGCTATGCAGACTTGCGTCAATTCTGCACTGCTCGTCGATCCCCTCGAAGTCGGCAGGATCTGCGTAATCCCACCTTATCGGCAGCTCGACGAGGCGCTTCTCGTTCGGCGCGTCGCCATAGACCTTGTTGGTGCTCATGAAGATGAACGGCGTCTCCGGGCAGTGGCGACGGGCCGCTTCCAGGAGATTCAACGTCCCGACCGCGTTGACCTCGAAGTCTTCGAAGGGCCGATCCTTGGCCAGATCGTGGGAGGGCTGTGCGGCGCAGTGAACGACCAGGTCCGGGCGGTGGTCTCGCAGGATGGCGAAAATCGCCTCCCGATGACGGATGTCCAGCTCGCGATGGGTAAAGCGCCGCGTGTTCCGGCGGAGCCGCTCCAGGTTCCAGGTGGTATCGCCATCTGGGCCGAAGAAGGCCCTGCGCATATTATTATCTATCCCATGGACATCCCACCCGCGTTGGTCAAAAAAGGTCACGGCTTCAGACCCGATGAGGCCGCTGCTCCCCGTGATGAGTACCCGCTTCATGGTATTTCGCCCCTCCCTGCGCATCGAGCCTTTCGGAGAGCAGTCCTCGCGCGCGGAGCTCGTGATCAGCCTGGTCGAAGCGATCCGCCGCATCCGCCGCCTTGCACCACCGCGCCAGCTCCATAAGCCCGGCCTCCCACGTGACCTTGGGCGTAAAGCCCAGGAGCCGTCGAGCCCTGCTCAGATCCGCGATGCAATGGCGCACGTCGCCCCGCCGGAACTGGCCTGTAATGGTTGGCTTGATCGATGAAACCCCCGCCACGTTCGCCAGTACCCTCGCCACCTCGCCGATGCTCTGAGGGACCCCGCTGCCGATGTTGATCACCTCTCCGTCCGCCGCCGGCGACGCGATCGCCGCTACAATGGCATCCACCACATCATGGACGGAGACGAAATCACGAGTCTGCAGCCCGTCCTCGTAGACGATGGGCGGCTGACCTGTCATGAGCCGGCTGAGAAAGATGGCCAGGACGCCGGTGTAGGGATTGCTTAGCGACTGCCGTGGCCCGTACACATTGAACATCCGGAGGCAGACTACCGGAAACCGATAGACGGACCCGAGGCTCAGGGCGAGCTCTTCCTGATACCGCTTCGAGAGAGCATAAACGTTCCGGGCCATCAGTTCAGCTCCCTCAGGGGTCGGGACGGGCTCCAGCGGCTCTTTAGTCTCCGGACAGACAGGATCCCAGCCGTACCGCTGGATCTCGCCCTCGCTTCGGATGCCCACCCGCATGTGCCGGCCGTCGGAGGGTCGCCGATAGACCCCTTCTCCATATCCGGTCATGGATGTCAGCACTACCACCTTCCGGAGCGGATGCTGCCGCTCCGCGATGCACTGCAGGAGCGTTGCCGTCCCCCTGACGTTGACGTCCACGTAATGCTCCACTCTATAGAGAGACTGGGCGACGCCGACGGCCGCCGCTGCATGCACGACCACCTCAACGCCTTCAAGAGCTTTGGCGCACTGCCCGCGATTACGGACGTCTCCCGTCAGCAGTTCGGCACCTGATGAGAGATAGACTGGGACACCCCGCGGATGGACCTGGGGGTCAAGACCATCGAATACGCGCACCTCGTGACCCAAGGCCAGCAGGCGATCCACCACAAACGATCCGATGAATCCCGCGCCCCCCGTCACGAGAACGCGCATACCTGGAAGAAGAGGCGCTACCATATAAGCCTCCAGCCTAATGAAAAGTCCGCCGCCGCTCCGCCCACCCTCACCTGCTTCCTCCCCTTAGCTCATGCGAGCGGATTCCATTGAGATGGCATGAGTCTCACCTGCTTCGCCCATCCGGCGGCGGACTGACCCCAACTCTGTCATCCGCTGTCTCAGGCGTTGAAGCACGCGCGAGAAAAAGCCATCCCGATCAAAGAGCGTGATGCCGTCCTCCACAAAGTCGAGGTAAAGGGATCTTACTTTAGTTGCTGACGGGCGATCTACATCCAGGCCTCGGTGGCGTTGCGACGGTTCGGTTATGGCTGGGGGGCGGCCTGCAGAAACCCGTGCGTCTCCAGGTAGCGTACGACGTTACGGGCGTTCTCTTCAGGCGCGCGCCCGGCGGTGTCGATAACGATCTCCGGCGCCACCGGCGCTTCGTAGGGGTCGTCGATCCCGGTGACCCCCGTGGCCTCCCGCCTCCGCGCCCGCGCGTACAGGCCCTTCCTATCGCGCTGCTCGCAGATCTCCAAAGGGGTGCTCACATACACCATGATAAAGCGATCCTCGCCCACCATCGCGCGGACTTGATTCCGCGCGGCCCGGTACGGACTCACCGCAGCCGCGATGGCGACACCATGATGCCGCACGATCTCAGAGGCGACAAACCCTATGCGCAGGATATTGGTATCCCGATCCTCCTTGGAAAATCCCAGCCCTTTCGAGAGATGGGTGCGCACGACGTCCCCGTCCAACAGGGTCGCCTGCCGGCCCTGCTCCATCAGGAGCACCGCAAGGATCTCGGCAATGGTCGATTTGCCGGCGCACGGGAGCCCCGTGAACCAGATGCAGAACCCTTGCTGATGGCGCGGCGGATACGCCCGGGTAAGCAGGTCGGCGACCTCGGGTCGCGTAAACCACGCCGGAAGCCTCTTGCCGTCCTGGAGGTAGCGCTCGCGCGCGTCGGTCCCGGAGAGCCTCACGACCTTCCTGTCCTTGGGGACACGCGCCAGTTCTTCGTAGCGGTCGTCTTCAGGCAGGTAGACCACCTCATCGAAGGGCACCATCGTAACACCGATCTCTGCCTCCAGGGAGGCCAGGAGCTCCTGAGCCTGGCACGGTCCATAAAAGGGTCGACCATGAGAATCGTTCCCTGGGCTCGCGTGATGGCGGCCGACCAGCAGGTGACTGGCGCCGTAGTTCCGCCTGATGATCGCGTGCCAGACCGCCTCTCGCGGCCCCGCCATCCGCATCGCCAGGGGAATGAGACTCAAGACCGTGCGCTCCGGGTCGTAGTATCGCTCCACCAACATCCGGTAGCAGCGGACCCGCGTGTAATGATCGATGTCCCCGTGCTGAGTCACGCCGACCGCCGGGTGGATCAAAAGCGAGCCGCCGATCTCTTCTACGGCCCGCTTCGTCATCCATTCATGGGCCCGGTGCAGGGGATTCCGCGTTTGAAACGCCACCACCTTGGCACAGCCGATCTGTTCGAGCCGGCAACGCACCTCGGCGGGCGAGCGCCGGAGGTCGGGGAAGTCATAATGCTTGGGGAGGTTCAGCACATGGAGGGGTCCACTGAGATACGTATTGCCACGGGAGGCCATGTCTGCGACGAGAGGATGACGCGGATCGGTCGTTCCGCACACCCGTTGGGCCTCGAGTTCGGGATCCCACTCGAACCGTTCCTCCACCGTCATGACGGCGATCAGCTCGTTCGTCGGCGTGCGGAGCGCAATCTCCTGCCCCAGGCGGATGTCGTCGGTTTTCGGTGCCGGCAGGGTAATGGGAATAGGAAAGATCAGACCGTTCGAAAGACGCATCTCTTCTACGACCTGAAGGTAGTCGTTCTGGCCCATGAAGCGATCGAGGGGAGAAAATGCGCCGATGGCGAGGAGTTCCAGATCGCATACCGAGCGCGGCGAGAGCTGAAGCGCGGGTAGCCTGTTGGCCCACTCGATCAGCTCGAGGCGTTCTTCACCGTGGGCCAAGAGGTTGATCAGCCCGCCCCCATAGGGCGAGATCAGTTGCGACGCCTGGTGGGCGGTGGCTTTCATTTCAACGATCTCCTTGCCAGGACAGCATCAGCGTCTTCATGATTGACACTCCTGCTGGTAAATATTGAGCACGTTCTCCGCCTCCCCAACCATGCGGACCATCCCCTTGTCGAGCCAGACCGCCCGCTGGCACATCGTCTTGATCGCCGCCGCGGTGTGGGACACGAACAGAATCGTCGTCCCCCGCGCCTGAAACCCTCTCATGCGCGCCTCGCTCTTCTGCCGAAACGCCTCATCCCCCACCGCCAGCACCTCGTCCACAATGAGAATATCGGGCCTGACGTCGGTGGCGATGGCAAAACCGAGCCTGGCCGTCATCCCCGACGAATAGGTCCTCAGCGGCGCGTCAATGAAGTCCCACAATTCGGCAAACTCTACGATCTGATCGATTTTCGCCTCCATCTCTTTCCGCAAAAAACCCAGCAGGGCGCCGTTCAGGAAGATATTTTCTCGCCCGGTGAGTTCCGGGTGAAATCCCGCGCTCAGCTCCAGGAGGGGCGCGACCTGCCCCTTGATCCATACTCGCCCTTTGGTGGGCTGAAGCACACGGGAGACAACCTTAAGGAGGGTGCTCTTCCCGGCGCCGTTCCGTCCGATAACCCCCAGAACCTCGCCCTTGTACACCTCCAGGTCCACGTCTTGAAGCGCCCAGAATTCATCGTAACGCACCCGCTGCTTGAGCTGGTGTATCAGATACGCCCTGATGGTGTCGATCCTTTCGCGCATTACCCGATAGCGGACCGACACCCGCTCCAGCCGAAGGACCACTTCGCGCGGCTCAGACTCGATAGGCCAACTCATTCGCTTTCCTCGTAAAGACGATCCACCCGATTGCAAGCGTCGTGAACGCTGCAACCACTGCCGAAGCGAGCTGCGTGGAGCTCGGCCACACCCCTTGGTAGAGGATCAAACGGAACAGTCGGAGCAGGTGGTGCATCGGGTTCAACGTCAACACAAAAAAGCGGGCCGATTCCGGGATGATGTCCTCTTGGTAGATAATGGGGGTCAGATACATCCAGGCGCTCAGTACGATCTCATAGATCTCGTTCACATCGGGAAAGTATGCGGCTCCAGCCGAGATCAGGAGGCCGATCCCAAGGGAAAAGGCAACCAAGAACAGGATCGGAACCGGGAGCAACAGGGCCGTGAGTCTGAGCGGAGTGCCCGTCGCCACCATAACGACTCCCATGGGGATGAGCGACAGGAGCATGTGGATCAAGCCTGTTCCGATGGCGGAGAACGCAAAGAGAGTTTTGGGAATGTAGATCCGGTGGAGCAGGCTCCCACCCGCGATCAACTGGCGCGAGGCCATCATCGTCGTCTGGGCGAAAAACTGCCAGAACACCAGACCGCTCAGGGTGTACGCAGCATAGGATCGGGTCGTTCCGAGGACCTGAGAGAAGGCAATGGTCAGCACCATCATCATCGCGAGCGGTTGGAGCATCGTCCACGCCACACCGAATACCGAGCGTTTATAACGGGTCACGATATCTCGCCGCACCAACTGCACCACCAGATCCCGATACCGCACGATGTCGAACAGTTCTTCGAACATCGGCGGCTGGCGACGGGCCGAATCGTACACTGGCGCGTCCATCACTTTCACACTGTCTCCGTGCATCCGTACTTACGCTTTGGCCATGAAGACAATCTCCCGACGATCGTCACGTAGATGAAACAGATATAGAGCACGCCCAGACAGAAGACCAGGGCCACACCCACTGGAGGAGAAAGGAGGAAAGGAAGGGATCCGATCCGAGCATGCTGGAATAACGATCAGGATCTCGCCGTGCATATGGCCTCTTTCATACCCTGTCCGGGCGCTGCTGTCAAGCGAGAAGAGGGGCCACCCACTTTTGTTTTGACACTCAGGTTCATTTCATGCTTTACTTGATTTCAGCCTTTCGGCCACCGCCCACCGTAAACCATGACCTGCTTCGAGTTTTAAGAGTTGATCACGGCGACCATGAAACCTGACGCCACACCTACCGAGATACGTGTTCGACTGGTCACACGCGGCGACGACGCCGGTTGCTCGCGCAGCGCGAACCGTGCGCTTTTAGAATGTTGCGAGCAAGGCGTTCTCCGTAACGTGAGCGTGATGGTGCAGGCTCCTGCGTTCAACGATGCAGTTCGACTATTCGCAGGGCGCGACGATGTCTGTCTGGGTTTGCACGCGACATTGAATGCCGAATGGGAGTTCCCGAAATGGGGCCCGGTGCTTCCGCGCGAAAAGGTTCCGTCGCTCGTAGACGCAAACGGCTATTTCACGACCCACCCCGACGTACTGCGAGATCGAGGCGTGAGCATTAACGAAGCGATCGCCGAGGTGCAAGCTCAGCTTGATGCGGCGCGCCGGCATGGGCTCCACATCTCTTACCTCGATGAGCACATGTGCGTAGGTTCGGTGACGGGTCTGAGAGAGCGCCTCGCAGAACTGTGCCGGCGCGAAAATCTCATTTGTGCCGCGACCGTTCCCTGGCTGCCGAGCCCACAGACGCGCCCCGCCAACCTGGTGGAGTGGTGGGTTGAGCAGTTGCGACAGGTGTCCCCTGGGACCTACACCTTGGTGAGCCATCCGGTGCACGACGACGAGGAGATGCGGGCGTTTTATGGGCGCGGGCGCGGCATGGCGCGTGGGGAGATCGCGCGCCGTCGCGACGGCGTCCGGCGCGCGCTCATCAATCCCGGTTTTCGCCAAGTGTGCCGGGACCTGGGCGTAGAGTTCATTCGATACGATGACGCTCGTATCGGCACATGAGTCGGGGCCATCGTCTGTACTGATAGGGGCTGGTCGTCGTATGAACTACCCCGCGGCTTGCCGCGGGGTATCGCCTTCTGTTCTGGCCCGTCATTCCGCCTGGCCTGTGCGTCTCCGCACCTGTCTGCGTCGCACACGCGACAGGCAGGCGCAGACAAGTGCTTGACACGGAATCCAGTCTGGTCCTCTGGATACCGGCTTCCGCCGGTATGACGAACTCGCGGCAAGCTACGGGGAATCAACCCCTTGGGGATTGAAGTCGAACACAGGTTTGCCGGTGTCATTTTTGTCCATCTCTTTACCCCTTCCATATCCTCGAAAAGTGATAGGGAGCTTCCGGCCAGCGGCTGCATGCGCCGGGTTCAACTCGAACTTTGCGGGCGCACGTGCATCGTTTGGTCCGTAAACCAGCGGTAATGCGGGATGGCGATACTGACCGCGCGCCCAAAGCACGGACAAGCCGATACACGCACAGAGGGGATACCCTGAGGGCGACATGAAGGCAATCGGAATCGCCTACGTAGACCTGTTCGGCCGGTTGCAGGTCTCATTTCCCTATTGCATCGGATTCGCCTATACCTTATGATGATGCGCGTCGCATCAAGCCCCGCCGCCGCATCGTTCGGGGATGTCAACCATGCAGTAACCTCCGCGGAAACTTTCTGAAGATCGGCCGCCGCATACGAGGAGATGTGTGACATGCCATGTGGTATACCATCGACACGACATCACTGGGTCGCGATGAAATCGAAGGCGACGCATCTGCTGGCAATCGGCCTTGTGGCTCTGGGCGTCGTCGGGGCCGGAGGCGCTGCGCCACCCTACGCCCCGCTCCTGGTCAGTCCTAACGATGAAGTCACGGTGTACGGTCTCAACCCATCCCCCACATTCAAATGGCAGCCGGTACAGGAGGCCACGGCCTATCGACTGTGCGTGGCTGAGCTTGGACCGCAGCCGTTCCAGGCTCAGCAGGCATGCGGCGGGCCGGGGACGCAGGTGTATGAAGATATTACTGCTACGAGCTTCGCTCCGCCTGGCGGTCTGCCGAAGCACTTGCAGGGGAAAACGTTCGGATGGCAGGTAGCCGCGTGCAACAATCTGGGCTGCACCTATCAGGCGGCGCCTCACCGGATGACCTGGTCTGCGATCCCCCAAGCGCCGGTCTTGGATCTGCCTAACGTGGGAGAGACCCTCTATGCATTTCCCAAACTCGTGGTCGTAAAACCTGGAGCCGGGGCGGCGTTCTACAAGCTGTGCATCACCCGCCCTGGAGTTGCATGCGGCGCGGAGGACTCGGTAGTAGTTGAGTATATTGAATCGGGAAGCCCCTCCGGTAATTTTTACTATGACTTGCAAGTCGACCAGGTGCGGCGGTTTGCCGGGCAAACCGTCACGTGGACGGCGGCCGCGTGCAATGCCCTCGGATGCACCTGGCAGCAGGCGGCTCGCCGGATTACGATCGTTCCGCTCCCGGCTGCACCCGCCCTGCTCGAGCCCAATGATGGCAACGCCGCATCCTTACCTACTGAAGAATTCAAATGGTCGTCCGTCCCATGGGCGACATATTACACATTCTGTCTGTCGCAGCCGGGTGTCGCCTGCGGAACAGCCGACCCGGTAGTCCGCGAGGACATTAGAGCAAAACGATCCGCAGAGATAAGCTACACTCTCGATCTGTCGAGGGCGAAGGCGTTTGCCGGGCAAACCGTCACGTGGACGGCGGCCGCGTGCAATGCCCTCGGATGCACCTGGCAGCAGGCGGCTCGCCGGATTACGATCCCCGAAGTTCCACAATGATAATTCCGAGTCGGCATTGCCGACACACAACAAGTAAGGAGGAATAGATGCATTCGATCTTCAAACGAGGACACCGGTTGATGGGATGGCGGGTCTTTATCGTTGCGGCGCTTCTGGTATTCGTCAATTGCGCGCCGAGCGCCTTCGGGGACCTGGGGATAACCGGCGCATGGGCAGCGGAAACGACAACGCGTGGCGCCGAGGTTGTGGCAGAGGTTGATGGAAAGCCGATCACGGAAGAGGCTCTCAGGGCAAAGGTCCGAGGGCAACTGGTCAAACTGGAAGCGCAAATCTACGACCTTAAGCTGATGGGACTGGAGGACATGATCGGGGTGATGCTCCTCGAGAAAGCTGCCGCTGCCAAGGGCCTCAAACCGGACCAGTTGTTGGAACAAGAGGTTGACTCCAAAGTACCGGAGCCGACACAACTCGAAATCGAGGCATTCTACCAGGGGCAAAAAGACAAATTAAGGCAACCATTGGAGGAGGTCAAAGAACAGATCATCCAGGCGCTCAAAGAGGCGAAAACAACAGACGCGACGCGAGCCTACCTCCACACGCTCCGGGCCAACGCCAAGGTGACGCTCCACATGCAGCCGCCTCGAATCGAGGTAAGCGCGGCTGGAGCGCCGGTCAGAGGGGTCCGCGAGGCTCCTGTGACTATCGTGGAGTTTTCGGATTATCAATGTCCGTTCTGTAAGCGAAGCCAGTCGGTAACCAAACAACTGCTCCAGCAGTATTCGGGAAAGGTGAAGCTGGCGTACCGCGATTTTCCCATAAGAGGTCTCCACGCTCAGGCCCAGAAGGCTGCCGAGGCTGCACGCTGCGCCGGGGACCAGGGAAAGTACTGGGAATATCATGACCTGTTGTTCGCAAAGGCGCCTGACCTGGAGGTCGCCAGCCTGAAGCAAGCAGCTACCGCCCTGGGTCTTGATATGACGCGATTCAACGAGTGCCTCCAGCAGGATAAGTATGCGCCCTTGGTGGAGCAAGACGTACAGTACGGGGTACGATTAGGCGTGTCATCGACGCCAACCTTCTTCATCAATGGGCGGCCCGTCTTCGGCGCACAGCCCTTCTCGGTGTTTGAAAGGGTCATCGACGAGGAGTTGCAAAAGGTATTGGCGGCCTCAAAAGGAAAGTCATAAGGAGTAAGCCATGCCGGCGGGGAGGGCTTTGGCCCTCCCGAGGGACGGGCGGGATTTATCCCGCCCCTACAACATTCCCGTGATCGGGCGGAGTCAACCCCCGCCCCTACGGTTGCGTTCATCGGATCACGTCCGCAGAGACGCCCTGTGTCCGCACGACCGCGCAGAGAGCGCCAGGAACGTCATGGAGACGACGCGGCGAGGAAGACGCCGTGCAGGATGGCGCTCCGACAGGCCTCACTACACCTCCCATCGGCTTGACCAGGAACACCCATCCTGCACAGCGTTCCACGGCAGCATCCCGCAGAACAGCCACAGAGCAGATTAACGGTTCTATAATTGGCTGCAGTATGACTCTCAACAGATACTTGCGGTATTTCGTGATTGGGGGATTGTTCCTCATTCCGCTTGTTCCACTCCTCGTTTTTACGAGTCAGTATTTCCCTTTTGTTACGAGCAAGAACTTTGCGTTCCGCATTATTGTCGAGCTTATTTTTGGTGCTTGGCTCATTTTGGCGCTTCGCGACGCAAATTACCGTCCAAAATTTTCTTGGTTATCAGGCGCCGTTCTGATTTTCTTGGTAGCGATCGGGGTGGCTGACCTATTTGGTCCCTTTCCTGACAAGAGCTTCTGGTCCAACTTCCGGCGAATGGAAGGATATATCACGATCCTGCATCTCGGGGCATATTTTCTGGTGGCCGCTTCAACGCTTATTTCTGAGAATCTTTGGATATTGTTCATGCAGACCGCGCTTGGTTCCAGTGTGGTCATGGGAATCTACGCGGTACCGCAGCTCTTGGAAAAGTTTGCTGTCAACCAAGGCGAATTTCGACTCACCGGACGATTGGGGAATGCCGCTTTCTTAGCGGTTTACGCGTTACTTCATCTGTTCATCGCACTTTTTCTCCTCGTGCGCCGGAGAAACTTAAGAAGGTGGAATATCATCTATGGGCTCATCGCGAGTCTTGAACTGGTTATTCTCTACCACACCGCCACACGCAGCACGATGCTCGGGTTATTCATAGGGTTGTTTATAGCGGGATTGTCTGTAGCCCTGCTCACAAAAGGTTTCAATGGTCTGAAAAAGACCGCCATTGGCGTTATGGCTGCGCTCATTCTTGCCGTAGTTGGCTGGGCGCTCCTCAAGGATTCGAGTTTTGTAAAACAGAACCCAACGCTTGCTCGATTGACCTCCCTATCGCTGGCGGAGGTAGGTCCTAGAAAGATCGTCTGGGACATCGCCATAAAAGGCTTTGAAGAGAGGCCGATCTTTGGTTGGGGACAGGAGAACTTCAATCACGTGTTCAATAAGTATTTTGATCCGGCGACGGATCCGGCGGATCAATGGTATGTGGAGAATCGATGGTCCGATCGCGCCCACAATATTTTCCTTGACTGGCTTATCGCGGGCGGTTTAGTCGGACTTCTTTCATATCTCTTCATATTCCTTTCAGCTCTCTACTATATTTGGCAACAGAACGAGTGTGGACTTTCCTGCAACGCTCTCATAAAACGACTCTGTACGTTTTGGAAGCCGGGAGCAACTTTTCATTGTCTGCCCGAAAAAAGTATCTTGACCGGCATGCTTGGAGCGTATCTTTTCCAGAATGTATTTATGTTCGACAACCTGGCCAGCTACATCATCTTCTTCACGATTCTTGCTTATATTCACTCAATGTCCGGTCGGCCTATTAAAGCCCTGACAGAAGAGAAAATCACAATATCCGCGGGCACGATTAATCGAGTGGTCGCTCCCGCGCTGGCGTTGCTGACGGTCTTCAGCGTCTATGCGCTAAACGCCAAGGCTATTCACGCCTCGACGACCCTCAGAAGCGCTTTGCGACAACAGCCGAAAAGGCCAGCGGAAAGTCTTACCTATTTCAAACAAGCCTTGAGTTACGATTCGTTCGGCGGCCAAGAGATACAAGAAGAATTAGCCCAGGCAGCTCTACAGGTCATTCAGAATCCATCCATCGATATACAATTGAAAAAGGAGTATCACGATTTCATCGTTGGTGAACTACACAAACAACTCGGTAGAACCCCAAATGATGCGCGTTACTATCTGATCCTCGGCTTATTTTTAAACGGAGCCAGAAATGCGGATGAAGCCATTGTCGTATTGAACAAGGCGCTTGCGCTGTCTCCCAAGCAACCGACCGTTCTGCTTGAACTTGGCGTGGCTTATATGAACAAGAATCAGTACGACAAAGCGGTTGACGTCATGAAGCGAGCCTGTGAGCTTGACCCGAAATTTGACGAGGTGCGGATTCTTTACACCATCGCCGCGGTCTATACCAAGCAGTTCGAATTGGCCGACGAATTGATGACGCCGCTGGCGGGTTCACCCAAGGCGTATGATCAACGCTTGATCCAAGCGTATGCGCAAGTGGGCAACACTGTCCACCTTAATGCGGATGAAACAATTATGGTATTGAACAAGGCGCTTGCGCTGTCTCCCAAGCAACCGACCGTTCTGCTTGAACTTGGCGTGGCTTATATGAACAAGAATCAGTACGACAAAGCGGTTGACATCATGAAGCGGGCCTATGAGCTTGACCCGAAATTTGACGAGGTGCGGATTCTTTACACCGTCGCCGCGGTCTATACCAAGCAGTTCGAATTGGCCGACGAATTGATGACGCCGCTGGCGGGTTCACCCAAGGCGTATGATCAACGCTTGATCCAAGCGTATGCGCAAGTGGGGCAAAGGGATAAAGTTATCGAGCTTAAGGCGGATGAAGCCATTGTCGCATTGAACAAGGCGCTTGCCCTGTCTCCCAAGCAACCGACCGTTTTACTTGAACTTGGCGCAGCTTACATCATTAAGAACCAGTTCGACAAAGCGCTTGACGTGATGAAGCGGGCCTACGACCTTGATACAAACTTTGATGAAGCACGGATTCTTTATGCCGTGTCCGCGGTAGTTAATAAGCAGTTCGAATTGGCCGAGGAATTGATGACGCCGCTGGCGGGTTCACCCAAGGCGTATGATAAACGCTTGATCCAAGCGTATGCGCAAGCGGGGCAAAGGGATAAAGTTGTCGAGCTGTTGGAGAAGAGAAATGTCGCGAATCGAACCAAGAATATTCCCCGTTAAAAATCAGCAGTGACTTGCCATCGATCTCGCACAAGAGCCTGCTTCGCAATGTCAACTAACTTTGGGATTGACTCCTCGGATAGCTTTCCCGATGTACTCGCTCGCAGCCAGTTCCCCACCGTTGACGGCGGTAATGCCAACCTCCGGGCTGCTGCCGGTATCGTCATGTTCCCTTCCGTGACCAGTTTTACCGCTTCCTCTCGAAACTCCTTCGTGTACCTTCCCTGTGGAATCCCCTTCATTCTGACACCTCCGTCATTGTATTTTACCCGACTTTGGTGTCCAGTTTCCCATCCTACCTCACCCGGAGGGGACACTTAAGGATAGCACATCTTCGCACTCGTCGTCGGCATCAGTAATCTCCCGGTTGAGCGCTTGGTGTATCGTTTACTACTTGCCCCACGTGTAACGCGAAGAAACCGCGTAGTTCCAGACAGCTCCGACAAAGATACCGGCAATCGCCGCCAACGCCCACATGGTTTGTTGTTGTCCAAACAGGTACGATGCAACGCCCACGTTGGCAATCGCACCTAACCCACAAACTACTATGAAAGACGCTAGACCACGCAACCAGCCCCAGCCCTTCCTAGAGACATCGCGATAGGTCAGAATATTGTTGAGACTATAGTTAAATATCATGGCGATGATTACTGCCGCCGCCTGACTAACCGGGAAACTCAGGCCTATCACCTTAAAGGCGGCTGTAAGCACCGCGAAATGGACGAACGCACCCGCCACGCCCACGGAGCTAAAAGCGACGAAACGCACCGGGACATATCTCCCGACCAGCTTATCGCCAATTAGAAGCAGGAACTCCCAGGCAACAGCAGTGGAAAGCTTACTTTCGCCAGCATACCGCTTGCCAAATTGCAATGGCACCTCAGCCAGACGCAGCGGGATCGGACTAGAAGCAATGATATCGAGCAGGATTTTGAAACCCAGGGAGGACAATCGCTCCACTTCCGACTCCAAGACTTCGCGGCGCAGCATGAAATATCCACTCATCGGATCCGAAACCGGCTGCTTCGCTATCAGGCGCGAAAGTCGGGTAGCAAATGTGCTGATCCGAACACGATCTACTTCCCAGTCGCCCATGCTGCCGCCAGGCATGTACCGGCTGGCAATCACGAGATCAACCTGGTCCCCTCGGAGAATATTGAGCATCGATCTGAGAAGCATCGGATCGTGCTGCAGGTCCGCATCCATGACCGCCACGTAGGTGGCACCAGTGGCTAGCATACCTTCAATACAGGCCGACGACAGCCCGCGCCGCCCAATGCGCTTGATGCAACGCACTCTGAAATCGGATTGACCGATCTCCCAGACGGCCTCTGCGGTTCCATCCGGGGAATTGTCATCGACGAAGATCATCTCCCACGAGATCATTGGGAGCGCCTCCCGCACAAGCCCAACCAATGGGCCGACGTTGTCCCGTTCTTGAAACGTCGGAATAACGATCGTCAATTCACGAGATGAAGCACTCATCGGTTGGGTTTCTGCTGTCATGGTATTTCAACTCCAAAAAATGATGGACTCTGCGGTTCGGAATTCTTGGCATGCGTCCGGGAAGACAGCAGCAGCCGGCAGAAAAATCCAAGCGCCAAGATATATCACAAGCGCCTACTGCATAACGTCCATACGGTAAATCACGACCGATTCCGATTCCTCGACCTTATGCAGCTATTACTCGGAGCATAAAATAGCTTACTCCTCCCTTTCGCAAAGAGGGGTAAGATGGGATTTGAACGATCAGGAAATCCCTCTTCATCCCCCTTTTTTAAAGGCGGAGGTTGCTTGAGATGTTATGTAAGAGTGCAATCCAGTTAGTGCTCCCCGTAATAACCGTGGCACACCATCGCTCCACATAGCGCCGCCAGAATCCGTATTGCCTGGAGAAATGCTCATCATAGATTCCGACAAAGGTTTCATAATAGTCCTCCACACGGCGGTAGTATTCCGAAGACTGCGGATTTCGTGGACGATAAACGGCTGCAGGAGCGG
Source organism: Candidatus Methylomirabilota bacterium (assembly GCA_028870115.1). Lineage (NCBI taxonomy): Bacteria > Methylomirabilota (SeqCode) > Candidatus Methylomirabilota bacterium. The sequence continues at coordinate 13,541 of JAGWQH010000049.1, read as the reverse complement.
ACATGATTACAATGAATATTTTTATTGATAAGGGAACGTCATTCGACAAGTGATTGGTGTCGTCTCGATTAGAACGAAGGACTCATTGATGCTTTCGCCGCGGCTTTCCTAATCATTCCGACTGTTCTCCGGTTCATGTGAGGGCAGATATACTGAGCACTTCACATCCTCATACTTCGGTTTCTCAGCAAGTTGCAATACGTTTGTCGCCTTTTGAATTAACTGCAAGCGTGCCTGATCACCGTTGCAGGCCACGAGGGCGCCAAAACGCCTGTGACCTAATCGTGCCAGAGATTCCGTCATCGCCGGCGCATCCATATCTCTCGGCATCCATTCGGGCCAGGCTAGCGCACGCCGCTCGGAATAGTACGGAACTTCCGGAGACCAGTCCAAACCGAAGACCAATATCAGATCATCCGGTTGCGTGTGGCTCTTCACGAAATTCGAAACATTTGGTAGCTCCATATTGTTGGTCTTTTGAGTCGTGTAGTAGCGCTGGTAGTAACCGACAATGGAAATGCCGATAGATACGATGAATATCGCCAGACCCACCCATTTGTACGCTGTGCCTTTTTCCAAAAGACCGAGAATGCACCAACCCATTGCAATTATCAGGAATATCCCATTCGCGAAAGAATAGTAGTTATGGATTACATGCATATCAGTGAAGAGCAAAAAACCGAGAAGAAATGCGGAGATGCTCACCAGAAACGGCAATACTCTATGTGGCGCAAAAATCAGACCTACGACAGGCAGCCACCCAATAATATTGTCTCCTAAAATATCAGGAATCATCCTGGTGAAGAACGTTTGCCAGGCACTTGCCGAAAATCGCGTACTTACTGTTCCTAAGTACCATTGTCTTAAAGCGGACGACGTCATGTGCACGCCAACGACGTTCAGAGTCTTGACCTCATCTGTATAACGTGCCCACATCCAGGCAGTGAGAATCGGCATACTTACCAAGACTAGAAAGGGAATGGCCTGATGCAGCAGAGACTTGGAAAACCCAACGCGATCGATCTCTCGCCGCAAACTGCAAGCGAAGTACAAACTCGACACAAACATGAAAGCGGGCAACGTGAATGCCTTCACTAACGCCCCGAAAATTCCGAATAGCCCTCCAATGAGAACGAAGAATATCTTTTGAGTTCTAATATATATAAGCACAAAGAACAACCACCCTATCGCCAGAAACAGCGCGGTCGATTCCATCATGAACGTTCGGGACCAGAAAATATATTCTGGACTAACCAGAACGAGACTCAAGAAAATGAGGCGGCAAATTCGGGCGACTTTGAGTTCCGCGAGAACGCCCCACAATGCAACGAGAGAGAGTACGAAGAAAACTTCACTAATGAATCGGCCCGTCTGGTTGAGCGGAGTCGCAAAGGCCCTGGCCGCCGAGGCAACTATCCATTGGTATAGAGGGAATTCGAACGGAATGCTCCAGGGCATTCCAACAACTGGCGTTTCATACCTTAAAAACGGACCTCCCCTGATCAAGTAGTAACTTGTGATCGCGTTGTTGGTTTGTCTGAAACCGTGCGCGTCTGACAGGCTATTGTTCCAGCCGATCGTTGCCATCGCGCCAGACCATGTTAGGCACCCCAAAAAGATCGCTACTATGAGCCAGCTGCCTTCAAGGTCGATGGCGCGTCGACCTCCAAATCCGTCCCTGTACCCGTCCGGTTTCAAATGGTGTTGCTCGCTCATCCATTTCGTGATAAAGGCGTACATTCACAAATCTCCGCTGTCCGCTCTGTGGCTACTTAAAAGGGATCATCTTGAAAATAGACAGTGCCGACAATCTATCGGCACTCTTGACATTCACAACGGGCGTCTCTTGACCTTCACGCATAATGAATGTCGCGCGCATTTTTCTCCGACAGGTTCCTGGAGTGTACAGAAGAAGCATGATCAAGGGACGGGCTACCTACCAGAAGACGCCCATGGCCAGGCCTATGACAATGCCAACAGGTCACGCGTGACGGAATTGATAATCAGCGCCCGGTGACGATACAGGCGAGACACACCTTCCAACACCTTTCCTCCTCTACGCTCAAACTCCCTCTCCTCATCCCGTGCGGGCGAATTCCATGGGCATGGCATAGGTCTCACCGGTCTCGCCCAGCAGGCGGCTGACCGCATAGCGGGCAAACGGAATCGAGGAGGTGAAGGCAGGCGAGATAGCATTCAGGATATGGAGCGTCGGCCCGTCGGTCAGCACGACGAAATCCATCACAAGCTGCCTGGTCGGCCAGTGGACGAGCTGGGGGCGGATGCCGACCTTGGCGGCTCGCTCCAGATCCGCCTGGCGAATGGCGGGAACGAGTCGTCTGGCCTCTTGCAGCAGCGATTGCGTCAGGATCCTGCGCCAGGCCGCCAGAGCAGCCGCCCGAAAGCCGGGGTTGGCGCAGAAGAGGACGGCCTCGCGGAGCAGAATGGTGCCCGCCTCCCGATTCCATCCGTCCGACCGCTCATACTGCTCGCGTCCCCAGGCGGGAAGCGCGGTCGGCCCGACATAGACCTCTCCGTCCACGTTTCTGGTCAGGTGGACCCCCAGAAAGGGGGTCCGAAGGTCCGGAACGGGATAGATGCTTCCGCGCACAAGGTAGGACCGGTCGCGGGTCAACCGTTGATAGGTCCCTCTCACCGGAAGGATGGTGTAGTCGAGCCCCAGGCCGAACCGGTGGGCGATCCGATCCGCATGCGCGCCGGCCGCATTGATGAACTGTTCGAACCGGACTGTTCCACGCAAGGTGCGGATCGTTCGGTCACCCAGGAGATCCACGCAGGCGGTCTCATAGCGGATGGCGACTTTCCCTGATGCGACCAGTTCTTCTTCCAAGGCGGCCAGGATCGCTCGCGGTCGGATCACCGCCGTCTCCGGGACAAAGAGGGCGTACTCGTACGTGCTGGCATACGGCTCACGCTCAGCCAGAGTCTGCCGGTCGATCAGGGAGGCCTGAGCGCCGCAGGCTTCAGCCCGCCGCTTCAGCTCATGGAGCTGCTCGAGGTCGGATGGCCCCGTGGCGACGACGACCTTCCCGGTCTCCACGACGGGCAGGCCCTTGTCGCGGCAGAACGCCTTCATCTGCCGGTTACCTTCAATGCAGAAGCGCGCTTTGAGCGTGTCGGGCGTGTAATAGAGGCCGGCGTGCAACACCCCACTGTTGCGCCCGCTCGCATGCGCCCCCACGCCGGGCTCCTTTTCGAGGATCAGGATCCGGTCGGCCCCCCGTCGGACCAACTCCCGAGCGATCATGAGCCCGGTGATGCCCGCCCCGACCACGAGCACCTGGCAGTCGTTCCTCACGCTCCAACCTCACACCGGTCAACCAGGTTTCACCTCACTTGTGCCCCTTCTCTTTGAGATAGGCGTCGAGGGCCTCCGACCACGGCCGCAGATCATCGTACCCGAGCTGCTTCAGCCTGTAATGCGCCAGCGCCGAGTAGGCCGGCCGCTTCGCCTTCAGCCCATACGCAGCCGTCGTCGCCGAGCCAAAATCCGGCGTCAGCCCCAGCAACTCAAAGATCCTGGCCGCAAACTCGTACCACGAGCATTGGTCGCTGTTGGTGATGTGGTAGAGGCCGTAGGCGTCGGTGTGCACCAGCCGTTCGATGGCGTGAGCCAGATCCTTGGTATACGTGGGCGTCAGGACCTGATCGTCTACGACCCGGATCGGCCTGCCCTCGCGGGCCATGCGGATCATGGTCTCGACAAAATTCCCCCCTTTGCCGCTTGAGCCGGCTACCCCATAGAGCCCCGACGTCCGGACCACGAAGTGCTTCGGGCAGAGGGCGCGGACGAAGTACTCACCCGCCAGTTTGGATACACCATAGACATTGAGCGGGTTGGGGGCGTCGTCTTCCGTATACGGCGCGTTCTTCTCGCCTCCGAAGACGTAGTCGGTGCTCAAGTGCACCAGCCCACAATCGAGCTCCGCGCAGAGCCCCGCAAGGTTCCGTACCGCATAGGTGTTGATCTGGAAGCTCTTCTCCGGCTGCTCTTCGCAATCATCAACGCGATGAAACGCCGCCGTGTTGATAACAATGTCCGGCTTGACATCAGCAAGCCGTTTCTGCGTGGAGGTGAAGTCACAGATGTCGAGATCGGCGTGCGTCAGAGGAATACGATCCCACGCGGCCAGCGCCTGAATGAGGTCGTGTCCGAGTTGGCCGTTGGCGCCCAGCACCGCCACCTTCACAGCAGTACTCCTCGTATTTCAACTTCGTTCAGCAAGTGGCGCATCTCCATCAACTGCTTGTACCACTGAACGGTACTCGTCTTGGGATCGTCAGGATTGACAACCCCCGTGCGAAGCGCGTCGTAGACCTCTTGCGCCCCGTCATGCGGGGTATACTCCGCCTTAAATCCCAGCAGTTCACGGATTTTGCGGAAGCTCACTTGATAGGAGCGATGGTCAGGGAGGCCATACCATTCATATTCAAAGGGGACCCCCATCGCCTCCGCTACAACCTGAGCCAGGGGCATCACCCGGCAGTTTTGTTCATCCGAGCCTACGTTAAAGATCTGACCATTGATGACGTCGGTAGGGGCTTCCAGCATCTGCAGCATCGCGCGGGTTGTATCTTTCACGTGGACGAAGGGCCGCCACTGCTGGCCGTCTCGAAGAATAGGAATTTTCCCGTTCTTGAAAAGCCCACGCACCATCCCGTTCACGGCCAGATCAAAACGCATCCGGGGCGACAGCCCATACACCGTTGCCTGCCGAAGGACCGTGACACAGAACCGTTTGTCCGCTAAAGGGAGCACGTCCTGCTCGGCTTGAAGGTTGGCTTTGGCATACGTCGTCAGAGGGTTCGGCGGCGACGCTTCATCGAGCAGCCCCTCTTGGAACCCGTAGATACTGCACGAGGACGGAAGCACATATCGTTGGACGCCCATCGTCTTGGCCAGCCGGGCGATCCTGACGCGCCCCCTGTGGTTGATCTCCCAGGTCTTCTCGGGATCCAGCTCGCCTGCGGGATCATTGGACAAGGCGGCCAGATCGATGATCGCGTCGATTCCGTGAAGCGCAGACTCGTCCAACCATCGGATATCATCTTGGAGAATTTCAAGATGATCATGAGGCGCCAAGGTTTGCCGGCCGAAGAAGAACCGGTCTACCGCCACGACGGTGTAGCCCTGGTTGAGCAGAGCCGGGGTCAGCACGGACCCGATATATCCCCCGGCGCCGGTCACGAGCACTCGCTTCATGAAGGTCTGCCTCCATACGCAAAGTTGTTGTCGGCTGCCCGGAGCAGGGGAAGCTGGGCGTCCTTTGGTGACAGCAGGGGTTGCTCGGTCGGCCAGCGGACCCCCACGTCCGGGTCATTCCACCGAATGCCGCGGTCGACCTCTGGCGCATACTCCTCCGTCACTTTATACACCACATCAGCCTCGTTACTGACCACACAGAAGCCGTGGGCAAACCCCGCCGGAACATAGAGCATCCGATGATCCTTGGCGGACAGGGTGACGCCGACCCAGCGGCCATAGGTGGGTGAGCCCTCACGGATGTCTACCGCCACGTCAAAGATCTCTCCCTGGATCACGCTGACCAGTTTCCCTTGCGCTTTGGGATCCATCTGATAGTGCAGGCCCCGGAGCACGCCACGCACGGAATACGAATGGTTATCCTGGACAAAGTGCTCGGGAATACCGTTGGCTTCAAAGTCGGATCGTTTGTAGGTCTCTACAAAGTACCCTCTGTGGTCCGCAAAGGCCTTTGGTTCAACAAGAATCACCTCCGGAATCTCGAGCTGCTCGAATCGAAATGGCATCTACAGTAGAACCTCCGCATCATCGCCGATCATCAGGCGAAATGCCGTATGATTGGTCTCTTGTGTTTTCACCACAGCGTTCTTGCCGACGACGCTGTCCTCCAGCCGTGACACCCCGATGACCTGCGCCCTGTCCAGCAATACGGTATGCTCGATCACGGCCCGCTGAATGTTGCAGTCATGCCCGATGCTGGTAAAGGGTCCGATGAAGGCATCTTCTATAAGACTGTTCTCTCCGATGACGGCGGGACCACGAATCGTGCTCCGGCGCACACGCGCTCCGTGGGCCAGTTCTACCCGACCGTAGATCTTGCTGTCGTCATCGACCTTACCTTCGATCTTCTGTTGGGCAAATTCATCGAGAACAATCCGGTTGGCCTCCAGAAGATCATCCTTTTTGCCCGTATCCAGCCACCAGTCCTTCAGGACAAGGCTCTGGATGGTGTGTCCTTGTTCCAGCAGTTTCCGGATGGCGTCGGTAATCTCCAGCTCCCCACGCCAGGAGGGCGTGATCTCGGCGATGGCCCTATGAATGGCCGATGAAAAGAGGTAGACACCCACGAGCGCCAGATTGGAAGGAGGATCTTTGGGCTTCTCGATCAGGCGCGTGATCTGACCGTCGCCGTTGATCTCGGCGACTCCGAATAGTCGGGGATCCGGAACAGCTTTCAACAGGATCAGGGCTTCCGGCTGCTCCATCTGGAACGTTTCTACAAAGCCCTTGAGGTCCTGCCCGACGAGGTTATCCCCCAGGTACATGAGGAAGGGATCGTCCTGCAGGAAGGCGCGGGCCGTGCTGACGGCATGGGCCAAGCCCAGAGGCTCCTCCTGCATAATAAAGGTCATCGCCAACCCCCAGGGGTTGAGCGCCAAGGCCTCCTGAATAGCCGGTCCCGTCTCCGGCGAGAGAATGACGCCGACCTCTTTAATCCCCACTCGCGCAATCTGATCCATGACGTAATACAGGATCGGCCGGTTGGCCACCGGGATGAGCTGCTTCGCCATCGTATGCGTCAAAGGCCGAAGGCGCGTCCCTTTGCCCCCGGACAGTACAAGCGCCTTCATGCTTGCCACCTACGCCGGAATGATACGTACATTGGAATGTTTATGAGTTCCACACCGCCTCCGTGCAGCCTTCCTTACTTCTTCGCCATGAAGGCCATCTCTCGAACGATCGTCGAGAGGTCGCGCTCGATCCGCCCGATCTTCTCCTGGATGGTGAAGATCAAGAAGTAGATATAGAGCATGCCCACATAAAGGACCAAGTCTACCCCGCGATCCATCCCCAGGTATCTGGCCGCTATCGAGGTCAGGTCGGGGAAGAGGACGACGAGGAGGACCACCCCCCATAGGAGGAGCCACAAGAGGAAGGCGAGCGGTCGGAGTCGGGCATGCCGGGATTTGAGCCAGGTCAGGACCATCATCCCCACGGCGAATGCGGCCAGAAGGACCTGGATCAGTTTCACCGCGCCCCTCCCCGGAGCCACAGCCAGATGAGGTTTCTCAGCATCATGACCCCGCCGAAGACACTCTGCCCCTTCGAGAGGGAATAGTCGGTGTAGATCGGACGGATCGGCACCTCCTGAAACTTCAGGCCATTCCTCCTGATCTCCCAGAAGATTTCTGAGGAGACTTCCATCCCGTTCGACTGGATGTTGAGCGCATCAGCCGCCTTCCGGGAGAAGGCCCTCAGCCCGGACTGGGAATCGGAGGTCCGCACCCCGAACATCGCCCAGGTGATCAGGTTACAGCCGACATTCCCCACCCTCCTGATGAACGGCATCTCTGCCCTGTCCAGGGTTCGGCTCCCAATGACGACGTCGGCCTCCTTCCCAAGGATAGGCTCGACGAGTCGTGGAACATCCTGGGCGAGGTGCTGACCATCCCCGTCGAAGGTGACGATGACCTCGGCGCCGCGCCTCAAGGCAGCCACGATCCCTGTCTCCAGCGCAACACCCAATCCCCGGTTTACCACATGCCGATATAGGACGATCCCCTCGCCCTCAGCCAGCTCGGCCGTCCGGTCACAGCTTCCATCATCGACGACAATAATCTCATGGAACCCGTGGGCCTTCAGGTCCCGGATGGCCGGGATGATGGTCTGTCCCTCATTGTATGCCGGGATGACGATCAGGATCCTGCCTTGCATATGGCCTATTTTTTACCCTGTCCGGGCGCGGGTGTCAAGCGAGAAGAGGGGCCCAAAAACAGGGATAGCCGTTAGATGGGATCACACTGCAGACCGATCGCCGGTATTTTATGATCTTCTGACCAGCATCGTATGTAAGGAGAATGGGCCGCGCCTGAGCCAATCAGATCAGCCGTTACAAGGCCTGATCCAGCCTCTCAGGGTATGCTGTAAGCCACCGATGGCAGGCATTTTGCATGACTTCTATGTCACCCAACTGTCGAGAGCAGACCTGATAGAGTTCTTCGGTGGAGACCTCATGATAAAAATGCACCAACCGGTTGCGATACCCAGCCAGCAGGTGCATGATGGTTGCTTCATTCGCAGAAAGCACGCCGTGTGTCTGAAGCTTCACTGCAATCTCTTTGTATTCACTAACGCCCAAGCCATACCCCTTGGCCAGGATATGGCGACCGATATCAAACAGCGCTTCCAGACAGCGGCGCAAACACGACTCCGCTGCCCAGACGTTGCGGCGGTCCGCAAAGAAGGCTTGGCGGTCAGCAAGTGGCAGGAGCCGGATCTCAGACAGGAGCGCGTCCACCAACGCCAAACGATCGACGATCACACGCTTTGAGAGCGCCCCCGGCATCATATGCGCTCCCCCAACACCAGGGCCATCCGCTCCCGCTCCAGCGGTACGAGGTCCCCGGCCCGCCGCAACACGTAGAGATCATATTCGTCTGCCGCATACTCGTCATGGGCATAGAGGCGCTCCCCGCGGACCACCTCCGCCGCAACGAAAGGATCGGCTTCACCCAGTATAACAAGGTCCACTCGTCGGCATCTCAGGAGTCCTTCCAATGCCACGGCCAGGCGCACCTTCTCGGCCACTGACCAAGTCAGACCAGCCATAGCTTTCACGCCGATGTCCACATCTGATCGACTGGACCCCAGGTCGAAGCGCCGTCCTATGAACCAGTGCGAGACCTCCTGCGCTCGGCTCCCAAAGGCGTACAGGGCGGCTACGCCGGACTCTACACAGATCTGCTGAAGCCTTCCCAGTTGCTCAGTGTTCCCGCTCAACCGACCTTTCCTCTTAACCCCTTCCGACTTACATCAAACAATCGCACACTCAGTTCAGCACAGGGTTACGGGCAACCACATCCTTATCCTTAGACGGATAACGAGGCGCTGAATTGTTGGTACTCAGCCACGACCTTGTCGGCCAGTCCACTGGCGGCGATCTGTCCGTGACGGAGCCACATAACTGTCCGGCAGGTGTCCTGGATCAGTGTAAGATCGTGCGATACCAGGACGATCGTCACCCCGTTCGCCCCTCCGGCATTTCAGGGTTCGGATAGCATGATCCCGTATTGATCTGATTCGCTCCCGGTGTAGCAGCAAACGAATTGAGAGATCTTCAATCTCAAGGACTGGCGGCAGCCCTACCAGGTGAGCTGAAAGAGTTGAGATGTGTGACACATCAAGAATCTTGGCAGTGTAGACGAGTCGAGAGACATGGCCCGGTTGGCGGTCGCTAGACATAGTGGATGAACCGGGATTCGAATCGGTGATCTGCAATGTAGAGTCCGGGCTGACGCGCACTTCTTTCATGATTCATTGCACGTCCGATTTTGTCTCCTCCACCGGGAACCGGGGAACCTTTCTGACCTGACGAATATTAGACCGGCCTTAGCAACAGTGTCAAGCGCATTGCGCCTCCAAAAATATTTGCTTAGTGTCGATTTTATGTGGTACCGTTTTTGCGCAAACAATCATCCATAAGGCTGTTCCCCCAAAAGATATTCAGTAGCAGTTCGACTCATTCGGTCTGGGGCAGGACCTGGCGGATGCGGCGCGCATGCTTGGGGCAGCATCGGAGGCGTGCTGCCAGGCGACTCGTGAGATTGTTCGTCGTTGGTTGCCTGAGGCGCTGGACGATCTGGAAAGTCTCATCGCCCTTGATCGTCTGGAGATGCAGTAAATATGTCCATCACAGAGCTGTTGCAAGCGATCAGCGCCCGCTACCTTGGGGCGGTGTACGCCTTCGGCAGCCGAGCGACCGAAGTTACCGACCGGGTGCGCGGCAAATCGACCACGCAGCAGTCGCCTGAGTGGGATATAGACATCGGGTACAGCCTCTCCCGGGTCTCGGCTCCCTGAGAACATCGAATGGAAACTATGGACCAAATAGACAGCGGCAGGACAACTTACGCGGCATTGCTGGAGTCCTCACTGAAGCGGGTTGTGGCGGTCCTGTCCGGCCTTGAAGGGGTCAAGCGAATTAGTCTTGTGGGATCGTATGCCCGGGGCCGGGCCGATCTGTTCACCGATCTCGACATCCTGGTGGTGATGGACACGGATCTCAGCTTTATCGACCGCCTTCGCATGTTGTATCCGCTCCTGGCCCTGCCTGTGGATCTGGACCTGCTGTGCTATACCCCTGGGGAGTTAGAGCGGATGCAGGACCGACCGTACCTGAAGCATCTACGCCGAGAGGAGGTTGTCCTGTATGAGACGAGCACCTCGTGAAGAGGGCGCCAGATGGCTGCAACAGGCCGTCGAGGATCTGCGGTGGGCCGAGGATCTGGCAGAGCGCGGTGGGTATCATATCGCCTGCTTCCTGGCCCAGCAGATCGGCGAAAAGGCCCTCAAGGCATTCCTCTATGCCCAGGGCGAAGAGATCGTGGCAGGTCATTCAGTCGAGCGGTTGTGCCGAGCGGCTACCCAATATGACCCAGCATTCGACCAACTGGTCACACGATGGTCGATCCTCGATGGCTATTACATCCCGACTCGATATCCGAACAGCATACCCGACAGCATTCCGGCTCATATCTTCACTCGCGATGCCGCGAAAGAGGCCGTGCACCTGGCGAGAGAGATCGTGACCCATGTTGGCGATCGGCTGAGTCGTATGGAGGGTGAGGGTGGTGGAGGATGAGCCAAGACCTTGCCACCCAAGCGACTGGAGCAGATGAAGGCGTAGTGGCGATCATGACCCTCACAGTAGAACCCAAAGTACAGTGACCATGTCCGTCACAGAGACGTTGAAAGAGATCAGCGCCCGCTACCACCTTGGGGCGGTGTACGCCTTCGGCAGTCGAGCGACCGAAGTTGCCGGCCGGGTGCGCGGTGAGGCGGGATCATCACCGTTGCTGGAGTCGGATGTCGACATCGGGGTCCAGCCGCTCCCCGGCTACCGCCTGACGGCACAAGAGCGGGTCCGGCTCTCTATCGAGTTGGAGGATCTGCTGGAGGTGACTCGTGTGGATCTCGTGGTGCTGTCGGAAGCCGATCCGTTTCTGGCGCTGGATGTCATTCGCGGGGAACTGCTGTGGTGCGCCGACACCGACGTCCAGGCGGAGGATGAACTCTACGTCTTGCGGCGTGCCGGCGACCTGGCACCATACGCCCGTGAGCGTTGGCACCTGATCCTCTCAGGTGAGACGAGATGACCCCAGGGCAACTGAGTGCTAAGGTCATAGCGGAGCGAGCGGCGTGGATCCGGCGGATGGTGGCCTCGCTCCGGACTTTGCCTGGGGCGAGCTTCGAGACCTTTCAGTCAGATTCCCGCAACATCGCTGCAGCCGAATCGTATCTGCGCCGGGCATTGGAGGCGCTGCTCGACCTAGGTCGGCATGTCCTGGCAAAAGGCTTCGGGCAGGCTGTGAGTGAGTACAAGGATGTGGCAAATGTCCTGGCGCAGGTGGGGGTGCTGGATGCGCAACATGGGGCGCTACTTCGGGAGCTTGCCGGCTACCGAAATCGCCTGGTGCATTTCTACCATGAGGTCTCCGATCTCGAGTTGTACGAGATCTGCACAGCGAGGCTCGGCGATCTTGAGAGCCTTTTGGAGGCGATGCTCCGCTGGATCAATGCGCATCCGGAACGACTTGATCGCGAGCTCTAAAACGCACAACTCAGGATCCTGGTCACGGGGGCGCCGGGTTTCTTGGCGTTCACGTGGTCGCGAATCTGCGGGCCAAGGGGTACACGGAGATCTTTATGCCCCGGAGCCGCGACTACGATCTGACCAATCTCGACGCGGTGCGGCGGTTATTGGAAGATGCCAGTCCCGACATCACCATCCATCTGGCCGCTGCGATAGGAGGAATTGGGGTGAATCGAGAGCGGCCCGGAGAGTTCTTTTATCAGAACCTGATGATGGGCGTGCAGCTTATGGAGCAGGCCCGCCTTCACGGTGTCAGAAAATTCGTTGCAGAAGGTTGAGGCGGGACGCGTAGCACCTGTCGGATACCGCGCGGATTTTACATCAAGCATGTAGGACGTCACCCCTTTGCGGGACAGCAGGTCAAGGAGCTATCCTGTCCCTCTCCGAGGGTGCCCGATCACCCCTCGCTTCACTGGTTGATAGACAGGAGTTCTAACTGGTCCTCGATCTCGGCCGACTTCAGGGTTGCCTCTCCAAGAGTACTGTCCTCCCCGTGCTTGCCCCAGCGAACCCCGCGGACTATCGAAGTACGTCTTCGACAGTCCGCGGGGCCTCGACCGCATTCGTTAGATCACGTCGGCAAAGGCGCCCTGCGTCCTCTGGAACAGCCTGTAGCCCGCGCTGAAGGCAACGACTGAGCAGATCGCCAGGGCTGTCATAGACCCATGCGGCGGGGAAGGCGCCGCGCAGGATAACGCTCCGGTAGGCCTCAACCACCCATCCCATCGGATTGATCAGGAGTATCCATTTCAGCGACTGTGGGATCACGGAAGGAGGATAAAAGAAGGGGGTGAGAAAGAGCCACAGTGTCAGGATCATCCCAAGCAGTTGTCCGACATCACGCAGGAAGACATTGATCGCGGCCACGATCCAGGCAAGTCCAAGGGTAAAAGCCACCTGCAGCAGCAGGATGACCGGCAGGAAGAGCACAGACAGGCCTAGCCCATGGGCGCGATGAGCACCGCCGCGCCGCAGAGGATCGCCAAGCCGATCAGCTCATTGACGAGGCAGGACAGTACGATGTACGCCGGCAAGATCTCCGATGGGAAGATCGTGCGCTTGATCAGATTGGCATGCTGAAAGATCACCTCCGTGGATCGACTCATCCCATCCTGGAAGGCGTTCCACGGCGGCATCCCGCAGAACACAGGTACAGCGCAAAGATCCGGATGCCTTCCGCCGCCCCCACCTGCACCCGCAAGATGCCTGAAAAGACCAAGGTGTACAGGAGGAGCATGATAAAAGGATGTGGGCTACCTACCAAAAGAGGCCCATGGCCGAGCCTATGTACTATGCCAACAGGTCACGCGTGACGAAATTGACAATCAGCGCCCGGTGACGATACAGGCGAGACAGCATTCAGGCCTGCCCGGCTCGCTCCAGATCCGCTTGGCGGATGGCGGGCACGAGGTGTCTGGCCTCTTGCAGCAGCGATTGCGTCAGGATCCTGCGCCAGGCCGCCAAGGCAGCCGCCCGAAAGCCCGGGTTGGCGCAGAAGAGGACGGCCTCGCGGAGCAGAATGCTGACCTTCCCTGATGCGACCAGTTCTTCTTCCAAGGCGGCCAGGATCGCTCGCGGTCGGATCACCGCCGTCTCCGGGACAAAGAGGGCGTACTCGTACGTGCTGGCATACGGCTCACGCTCAGCCAGAGTCTGCCGGTCGAT
>JAGWQH010000048.1 GCA_028870115.1 Candidatus Methylomirabilota bacterium | reverse complement strand
GGCCGGAGCGGGCGGCGACGCCGGTCACCCCGAGCAGGTACACCATGATCAAATTGGAGAGTCCGAAATACGGAAACATCAGCCACGCCACCGCCGTGCAGAATGCGACGACGGCCGTGGCGCGGCCGTAGGTTGACCAGTCCATCTCATGGGCTCGCTCCACCCTGGCAACCGGCACGAGCGGAGCCCCCACCCGACTGATAACATAGATATCGATGTCGCCACTGCCGCGCATCAGGGCGTCCACGATGGAACCTGCCGTGATCCGCCTCCACAGGGAGCGGCTCGGCTTCCCCAGGATGATCTTGGTGACGTTACGCGCTTTGGCGTACCGCAGGACCTCCTCACTCTCATTGGCCCGCACCCCGCTTAAGGTCACCGCCTCCGCCCCAAGCGCCTCAGCCAGCCGGAGCGTCTCGCCGACACGCCTGCGGTCCGCCTCGTTGAGCCGCGCATGCGCGGACGTCTCAACATACACCGCGATCCATTCCGCTCGCAGCGCCGCCGCCATCCGCTTGGCGGCCCGGACGGTCTGGGCCGCATGGGGACTCGGACTGACCAGGACCATCAGCCGCTCCGTGACGGGCCAAGTCGTGGGGATGGCCTGATCACTCATATAGGCGCGCATCTGCGCGTCCACTCGGTCGGCCGTGCGCCGGAGGGCCAGTTCCCGAAGCGCGGTCAGATTGCCTTTCCGGAAGAAGTTGTCGATCGCCTCCTTCGCCAACTCCGGGACGTAGACCTTGCCTTCCTTGAGACGCTGGAGCAGGTCGTCGGGGGGCAGGTCGATCAACTCGATTTCATCGGCCTGCTCGATGACCGAGTCGGGAATCGTTTCGCGCACGACTGTCCCAGTAATCTTGGTGACGACGTCGTTGAGGCTCTCGAGGTGTTGGACATTCAGCGTGGTGTAGACGTGGATCCCGGCGTCGAGCAGTTCCATAACGTCCTGCCAGCGCTTCGCGTGTCGGGTGCCCGGTGCGTTGGTATGCGCCAGCTCATCGACCAGGATTACCGTGGGGCGGCGGGCGAGCGCGCCATCCAGGTCGAACTCCACAAGCGTGGCGTCGCGGTACTCGAGGCGGCGAGGCGGCAGCACCTTGAGCCCCTCAAGGAGCGCCTCGGTCTCGGGTCGGCCGTGGGTTTCCACCCAGCCGGCCACGACATCCACGCCCTCAACGCGCTGTTCGCGAGCGGCTTCAAGCATGGCGTAAGTCTTGCCGACACCCGCGGCTGCGCCCAGGAAGACCTTCAATCTCCCGCGCTTCTCACGCGCCGCTTCTTCCTTTACGCGAGCCAGCAGAGCATCCGGGTCTGGTCGATGTTCGGGCATGACAGTCACGACTCACAGGTCATCCGTGCTATCGCATGGTATCCAACGCCACATTTAATTGTAGCACGTTGACTCGCGGCTCGCCCAAGATGCCGAGCTGGCGCCCTTCGATATGCTGCTCGACGAGGCGGCGCACCGTGGCTTCGTCTCGTCCGCGCGCCCTGGCGACCCGCCGGACCTGATAGAGTGCGCTAGCCGGACTGATGTGCGGGTCCAGTCCACTGGCTGACGCCGTGACCAGATCTACGGGGATAGGGGTCTGGTTGTTTTGGTCGGCCGCGCGCAGGGTCTCAACGCGCAACTGGATAGCCTTCCGTAACGTCTCATTCGTTGGGCCGAGGTTGGAACCTGAGGAGGCCCCGGCATTGTATGGGAACGGCGCTGTGGCCGAGGGCCGTCCCCAGAAGTACCTAGGGTCGTCAAACGGCTGCCCGATGAGGGCGGAGCCCACGGTTTGGCCTGACTGAACGATGAGGCTGCCATTGGCCTGACTCGGGAAGAGCTGTTGGGCCACGCCCGTGACGATGAGCGGATAGACGAGCCCCGTGAGGATCGTGAAGAGCGCCAGCAAGACGATCGCCGGTCGCCAATGCGCACGCATACCATCTACTCCCCTGTCTGGTAATATCGTTGACTGGACTTAGGGAAAGGCCAGGAGCAAGAGATCGATGAGCTTGATTCCGATGAACGGCGCCACGAGCCCCCCAGCCCCGTAGATCCACAGGTGGCGTCGCAACAGCGCAGCCGCGCCGACCGCCCGATAGCGGACCCCGCGGAGCGACAGCGGGATCAGCGCGACGATGATCAGCGCGTTGAAGATGACGGCCGAGAGGATGGCGCTGGCTGGCGTGGCGAGCCGCATGATGTTCAACGCGCCCAACGCCGGGTAGGTGGTCGCAAAGGCCGCCGGGATGATCGCGAAGTACTTGGCCACGTCGTTGGCGATGCTGAAGGTCGTGAGGGCCCCCCGCGTCATGAGCATCTGCTTCCCCGTCTCGACCACCTCCAGGAGCTTCGTCGGGTTCGAATCCAGGTCCACCATGTTGCCGGCCTCTTTCGCCGCCTGCGTCCCGGTATTCATCGCTACCGCGACATCCGCCTGGGCGAGCGCCGGGGCATCGTTGGTCCCATCGCCCGTCATCGCCACCAGGCGGCCCTGCGCCTGCAAGTCGCGGATCAGCGTAAGCTTCGCCTCAGGCGTCGCCTCAGCCAGAAACTCATCCACGCCTGCCTCCGCCGCAATCGCGGCCGCCGTCAGCGGGTTGTCGCCGGTGATCATCACTGTCTTGATCCCCATGCCCCTCAGCTCAAGGAACCGCTCTCGAATGCCGCCCTTCACGATGTCCTTGAGCTGCACGACACCGAGTACGTTGGCCCCGTCAGCGACCACCAGCGGGGTGGCACCTTGCTTGGCGATCGTGTCCACTTTGGCGCGAATGTCCGCCGGGAACTTCCCCCGAAGGCGCTTCACATACGCCTCGATAGCGTCGGCGGCGCCCTTTCGGATCTCGCGGCCGTTGAGGCTCACCCCGCTCATCCTGGTCTGAGCGGTGAACGGAACAAAGGTAGCTCCGAGGGTTTGGAGGTCGCGCTCCCGAAGGCCATATCGCTCCTTGGCGAGGATAACAATCGAGCGGCCCTCAGGCGTCTCGTCAGAAAGCGAGGCGAGCTGGGCCGCATCCGCCAGGGCCCGCTCATCGACCCCCTGCGACGGCATGAAAGCGGTGGCCTGGCGATTGCCGAGTGTGATGGTGCCGGTCTTGTCGAGCAGCAGGACATCAACATCACCGGCGGCCTCCACGGCGCGCCCTGACATGGCGATGACGTTTTTCTGAATCATCCGGTCCATCCCGGCAATGCCGATGGCCGAGAGCAGCCCGCCGATGGTCGTGGGGATCAGGCAGACGAGCAGCGCAACGAGGACCGTCACCGTCACAGGGCTGCCCTGCCCGGCGGCTTCGGCGCTGTAGATCGAGAACGGCAGCACGGTGGCGGTCGCGAGCAAGAAGATGATGGTCAATGCCGCCAACAGGATGTCCAGCGCGATCTCGTTAGGCGTCTTCTGACGTTTGGCCCCCTCAACCAGTGCAATCATCCGATCCAGGAAGGCTTCGCCAGGATTCGCCGCAATCCGTACGATCAGCCAGTCAGAGAGGACCTGGGTCCCTCCGGTCACCGCATTGCGGTCACCACCGCTCTCGCGGATGACCGGCGCGCTCTCGCCGGTAATCGCCGCCTCGTTCACCGAGGCGATCCCTTCGAGCACCTCGCCATCGGCCGGGATCGTATCGCCCGCCTCCACCAGCACTACGTCACCCTTCCGCAATGCCGTGACCGGGACCATCGTGTGCTCGCCGCCCCGCTCGGGACGCGTGAGAAGCTTGGCCTGGACGTCCCGCCGCGCCTTCCGCAGCGATGCCGCCTGCGCCTTGCCCCGCCCCTCGGCCATCGCCTCGGCGAAGTTGGCGAACAGCACCGTGAACCAGAGCCAGACCGAAATCGCCAGGATGAACCCGACCGGCGCCTCACCTCTGCCAAACAGCGCCTGGATAAACAGTCCTGTTGTCAGCATGGAGCCGATATAAACCACGAACATAACCGGGTTGCGCACCTGGCGCTGCGGCGCGAGTTTGCGAAAGGCATCGACCACGGCCTGACGCACGATGGCGGGATCGAATAATGAGCGAGCCTTGCCTCGAGCGGCCATCAGATCTCTCCTGACTATGACGACATCATAATCAGATGCTCCACGATGGGTCCCAGGGCGAGCGCCGGGAAAAACGTCAACGCCCCGACGATGACCACAACGCTGATGAGAAGCACCACGAAGAGGGGCGTGTGGGTGGGGAGGGTCCCCGCGCCGGGCGGAACAGGCTTCTTGGCGGCAAGCGACCCCGCGATCGCCAGGGTCGGGATGGCCAGCCAGTAGCGAGCAAAGAACATTGCCACCCCCAGCGAGATGTTATAAAAGGGCGTGTTGGCGCTGAGCCCGGCAAAGGCGCTTCCGTTGTTGTTGCCGGCCGACGAAAAGGCGTACAGGATCTCGCTGAAGCCGTGGGCGCCGGGGTTTGAGATCCCGGCCTT
This sequence comes from Candidatus Methylomirabilota bacterium, assembly GCA_028870115.1. Classification (NCBI taxonomy): domain Bacteria; phylum Methylomirabilota (SeqCode); species Candidatus Methylomirabilota bacterium. Next base: position 52,862 of record JAGWQH010000048.1, on the reverse strand, counting down.
GCCGCCACTGGTGACAACGGCGACTGCTGTGCCAAGCAACACCAGGGCGGGCGGGATCAGGATCACCAGGGAGGCCATCTTCATCTCGTAGGCCTCGATCTTCTTCCCCAGATACTCGGGTGTGCGCCCTACCATGAGGCCCGCCACGAATACGGCGATGATGGCGAAGACCAGCATGCCGTACAGCCCGGAGCCGGCGCCACCGTAAATAACCTCCCCAAGCTGTATCAGCCATATCGGAACCAGGCCGCCCAGCGGCGTGAAGGAGTCGTGCATCGCATTCACCGAGCCGTTTGAGGCGGCCGTCGTGGCGGTGGCCCAGAGCGCTGAGTTGACGATGCCGAAGCGGACCTCCTTCCCTTCCATGTTGCCGCCCGCGTGCAGTTCGCTGGCATGCTGGTCGATCCCCAGTCCGGTCAGCAGGGGATTTCCGCCTTGCTCAGCGCCGACGCAGAGGGCGAGCAGACCGACGAACATGATGGTCATGGCCGCGAGGACGGCCCAGCCCTGGCGCGTATCCTTGACCATGACCCCGAAGGTGTGACAGAGGGCCATAGGGATCAACAGGATGGCCAGCAGCTCGAGGAAGTTCGAGAGAGGCGTCGGGTTCTCGTAGGGATGCGCCGAGTTGACATTGAAGAAGCCTCCGCCATTGGTCCCAAGTTGCTTGATGGCGACCTGGGATGCGACGGGGCCGAGTGCGATCACCTGCTCTGTGAACACAGCCTTTTTCGTCACTGGTCGGCCCTTGTCATCGAGCACAGGCTTCCCGTCTTTATCCGTCACCGGTTCATCATAGGTAGTCGGTTGAACGACGCTCGCCTTGGCGTATGGCCCAAACGTCTGCACGACCCCCTGCGACGCCAGCGCCAGGGCGAGAACGATCGAGAGCGGCAGGAGGATGTAGAGGATGGTACGGGTGAGGTCGATCCAAAAGCTCCCGACCGTCTGGGTGGAGCGACGCGCCAGCCCACGGATCAACGCCGCCAGCACCGCCATGCCGGTTGCGGCTGACACGAAGTTCTGGACGGTGAGCGCGAGCATCTGGGTCAGATAGCTCATCGTGGTCTCGCCTCCGTAGCCCTGCCAGTTGGTGTTCGTAGCAAAGCTGACGGCGGTGTTGAACGCGGAGTCGGGCGAAACGGCTCCAAGCGACTGCGGATTCAGCGGAAGCAGACCCTGCATCCGCTGGAGGGCATAGACCACCAGCAAACCCGCGAGGTTAAAGAGCATCATTGCCCATGCGTATGTCTGCCACCGCATCTCGTCGTCAGCCCGGACCCCAGAGAGGCGATAGATCCACCGCTCAAGCGGGCCAAGGAGTTGATTGAGGCCGAACGGTCGGCCCTCATAGACGCGGGCCATGTAGGCGCCGAGGGGTACGGCGAGGGCGGCCAGAATCATGAGGTACAGACCCAACTGCGCGTAACCGTTCGCGGTCACGAGAAGACCTCCGGCTTGAGCAGCGCGACGACCAGGTAGATCAACAGGCCAAGCGCCACAATCCCACCGAGCAGATACAGCCCAGTCATAGGTCTCTCCTAAAGACGCTCACACAGCCTGATCAGCACCCACGAAAGCGCGAAGCAGGCGAGGGCCAAGCTCACATAGATGAGATCCAGCATCATGGTCCTCCTGACTCATCGTGATTAATCGAGTTGGTAGGGGACGTTGGTTACCACAACCCCGCGTTTAAAGAGTAAGGCCATCCGCAACCACATGGCGGCTTGAGTGTGCATGAGGTTATGCCACCGGCGGCGGGGCACGAACTGCGGCACGACAATGGTGATGGTCTCATTGGGTTGACGCTGAGCCGCGATCTCCTCGATGTAGCCAACCAGAGGTTCGAGGAACAGCCGGTAAGGGGAATGCAGGACGATGAGGCGGACCCCCTCTCCCCACCATTCCCACTTGTTACGCACCCGCTCGGTATCAGTCGGATCCATGGAGACGTAGACCGCCGTGATGTCGTCGGAGAGCGATCGGGCGTAGCGGAGCGCGGCGACGGTGCCGCGATGGACGCCGCTGATGGGCATGATCACCCGATGTCGCGACATGCGCTGGGGCGCGCCGAAGTCCTCCAACGACAGGTGCGCGGCCAGGTCCCGGTAGTGGTGGTGGATGGCGAAGAACACCACGACCATCGCAGGCACAAGGAGGACGACGATCCACGCGCCGTCGCGGAACTTGGTGACGGTAAAGACCAGCATCACGACTGCCGTGCAGAACGAGCCGAATCCGTTAATCCCCATCTTGAACGCCCAGCGTGGATCATGGCGGAGCGTCGAGCCGCGCTCCTGCACCTCCTGGCCAGGCGCGAGGCGGCCAACCTTCCGCCAGCGACGGGCCATGCCGGCCTGCGAGAGCGTGAAGGAGAGGAATACCCCGATGGCGTACAGTGGGATCAGGGCGGTCACGCTGGCCTGGAACAGCACGATCAGGAGCGAGGCAATGAGGGCGAGGACCACGATGCCACGCGAAAAAACGAGCCGGCTGCCTCGGTAGGTGAGTTGGCGGGGCAGGAAGCCGTCGCCGGCATGCAGGGCACACAACCGGGGAAAGTCGGCAAAGGCCGTGTTGGCGGCCATGACCAGGATGAGGGTCGTGCCTGCGATGGTGGTCAGATAAAGCAGTCCCTGCCCATGGAATACTGTGCGGGCCAGTTGCGAGATTACCGTCTCCTCCTCCCCGGGGATGGTGCCAACCTTGACCGCCAGGAAGGTGATGCCCAAGAAGAGCGTACCCAGGACGGCTGACATCCAGATCAGCGTAATCCCCGCGTTGTGGCTTCTGGGCTCCTTAAATGCCGTGATGCCGTTCGAGATGGCCTCCACCCCCGTGACGGCAGTGGTGCCGTTCGAAAAGGCATGGAGGATCAAGAAGAGCGTCACCGAGGCCATCTCCGGGGCTCGCAGGGACGGCGGATTGACGACCGCATCAAGGCTCCCCGTCATGTAGCGGTAGAAGCCGATCCCGATAGTCAAGAATATCATCGCGAGGAAGAAGTAGGTGGGGATGGAAAAGGTTACGCCGGATTCTTTGACACCCCGCAGGTTGATCACCATGATGAGCAGGACCAGCACAACGGACAGGATGACCCGATAGGGGAAGAGGGATGGGTAGGCAGAGGTAAGCTGGGCCACACCCGACGCGACAGAGACGGATACCGTGAGGATGTAATCGGTCAGGAGCGCCGCGCCCGCCGTCTGGGCAGGGAGCTCGCCAAGATTGTCCCGCGCGACGATATACGCGCCCCCGCCGCCCGGATAGGCGTGGATGGTCTGTTCATACGAGAGGGTGAGGATCGTCAGTAACGCCACAATCGCGATGGCGATCGGAAAGGCGTAGACGAAGGCGGCTGCACCCACCGCGGCCAGGACGAGCAGAATCTCCTCGGTGGCATAGGCGGTCGATGACAGCGCGTCGGAGGCGAACACGGCCAGACCGATCGTCTTGCCGATGGTCTGGTGAGGCGCGTCCGCACTGGCAAGCGGACGGCCAAAGAGCCATGTACGCCACGAGGAGGGCGGTCGGTACTCTACGACACGCTCGAATACCTTGAGTTCAGTCTCTTCGTCGAGCATAGGCATCGTATCACTCCATCTCTACAGGTGCGCACACAGCCTGATCAGCGCCCACGGAAGCGCAAAACCGGCGAACGCCATACCCAGATGTACGAGATCCAGCATCATCTCCTCCCGTCGCTCTCCCCGTCCCTTAATCAACTTAGGATCGGGGGACGCGTCCGGTCAAATCAAAAGGCCGTTAAGATCGACGCCCGGAGTATCAAGGAGTTGTAAATAAAGATGATCGGTAAGCTGACTTGCAGTAACGATGGTGGAAGCGTGGCCTTGACCCGAGTTGAGGGGGTATGAAAGAATGCACTTGAGGTGTGAGAATCCAAAAGCGCCCAGAGAGAGGGGAACGAGCATGAAAAAGCGATATCGCCTGACAGGAATGCTGTGGCTCGTGGCTGTTCTGCTGATGGGTAGCCCTGCTCTAGCCGATGAAACCTGCCAGTCACCGTTCCTGCCCAAGGTCACCGGACAGGAAGACTATGTCTACGTCTGGACGCTGGGGGTTGAGGGCGTCGCCGACGGCAACGACAGCCTCGTCACCGTTGACACGAACCCCAAGTCCAAGACCTACGGGCAGATTATCCATCGGGTCTCCGTCCCAGGGCAGCACGAGGCCCACCACGCCGGCTTCACCGACGACCGGCGATACTTGTGGGCCGGAGGTCTGGACGACAGCTACATCTTCATCTTCGATGTCGCCTCAGATCCGGCCAAGCCTAAGCTCGTCAAGACCATCAAGAGCTTCGTCAAGGATACGGGCGGCCTGGTCGGCCCCCACACGTTCTACGCCCTGCCGGGACGGATGTTGATCTCGGCGCTCTCCAACGCGAAAGACAGCTCAGGCCGGACAGGGCTGGCGGAATACTCCAACGAAGGGCGTTTCATCCGGACGATCTGGATGCCGAAGGAGGCGCCTTATGGCTATGACGTGCGGGTCAACATCAATCTGAACCGCATGCTGACTTCCGCCTTTGCCGGCAAGAAGAACTACATGCGACCGCTCGGTGAGCTGGTCAAGGATGCAGAGGCCATGAAGGAGTTCGGCGATACGGTGGTCGTGTGGGATTTCCATGCCCGCAAACCGCTGCAGATCCTGCAAGTCCCCGGCGCGCCGCTTGAGCTTCGCTGGGCGCTGCTGCCGAACCACTACTATGCCTTTACGGCAACGGCACTTGCTCACCAGCTTGTCCTCATTCACCAGAAGGAGGACGGCACCTGGGCTGCAAAGTCTATCGCCGACCTCGGCGACACGCTCCCGGTCGATATCAGCATCGCGCCGGACGATAGCAAGCTCTACGTCGCATCATTCATGGACGGAATGTTGAGAGTGTACGATATTTCGAACCCATTCGAAGCCAAGCTGATCGGGCAGGTGAAGCTGGGCGAGACGGCCAACATGGTGTCCGAATCGTGGGATGGCACGCGAATCTACGTCACCAACTCGCTGCTGTCGAAATGGGATAAGCCCGGCGACTATTGGCTCAAGGCCTATGCGTGGGAGAACGGAAAGCTCGTACACAAGTTCACCACGGACTTCAACTCGGTGGGACGGGCTCACCTGATGAACTTCGGGAGCAAGGCTCTGCGCGCCGGGCCTGAGTAGCCATGCGTTGCCCGGAAAGTTCCTCGAGGTCATTGCGAGGGACCCAGAGCGAAGCGAAGGGGACCGAAGCAATCTCGCAGTGCAACTACGGTGAGATTACCGCGCTCCCTTCGGTCGCTCGCAATGACAACTCACGGCGCGGGAGTCCTCGCATCGGACTTTCATGCTCACGGGCGCGGAGGCGGTACTGGTTGATACCGACTGGTATCTGGATTGCGGCGACTCTTCTCGCGCCCGATTTCCGGACGGTCAATGCCCACGAGATCCCGGAATTGGAAGAGACCTATATGCAGGGCGTCTTCTCGCCCAAGTTCATCCCGCCTGCGGCCGGGAGCTACGACCTTCCCGCGATCAAGCGCGTCCCGCCGGTCCTCCTGATCAATGCCGCCGGTCGCCGCGTCAACACCGCGACCCTCATGCACGGCAAGGTGGCGGTCGTCAGCTTCATCTACACGGCCTGCACCGACCGGCTTGGCTGTCCTCTGGCCAGCCTTGCGCTCCGGGAGCTTCAGGCTCAACTGCTGCGCGAGGGTCTCCAGGACCGGGCCGTGCTCCTGTCCATCAGCCTGGACCCTGAACACGATACCCCGAAGCAGCTTACCGATTACGGACGCATCTTTGGGGCGAAGCCGTCATTGTGGCATCTGCTGACGGCCCCCTCAGATAAGGTTCTCAAGATGACGCTGGAGAGTTATGGGCAGGATCGAGCGAGGGTCTATGACGAGGAGGGTCGCTTCACCGGCCGATACCGTCATGTCCTCAAGGTGTTCCTCGTGGACCAGGAGGGGCAGGTCCGCAACATCTACAGCGCGGGCTCCCTGGTTCCCCAGGTCATGGTCAACGACATCAAGACGGTGCTGGCCGCCAAGACCGCCGATCAGCGGGAAGCCAGGTAAGCCAGGTCAGAGAGGATGGAGTGAATCCCGGTCCGACGGCCTTAACCGCTCGCAGCGCATTCCGCTCCGCCCTTGTCGGCAGGAAATCTTCGATCAGCCTGCGGTTGCTGGTCATGTGCTCTCTTCCAAGCACCGCCGGGCTACTTCGAGGAACTCGCTTGCGCGCCGAATCACCTCTTCGACTTCCTCGGGCCGGATCGCCTTATCGACCTCGTAGTCCGCAATGATCCGCTTTTCAAACGCGAGCAAGAGCCACTGGTGATATTTCGCGTCCACAATTCCGGGCTTGGCGAGGTGCTCACCGAAGGCGGCATGGACACCGGCGTGCTTCCTGAATGTCAGCCCTCGTTCGAACAGCAGCGCCTCAGCGGCGTAGAACCTCGCGTAGTAGGCGCGGGCCATCGCCGCTTCCGTGTCCGGGATCGCAAGGGTCCTGCGCGCTGTCTCGATGGCGCGCGCGGATTTATCGAGAAGCTTCCCCGTCGCTTCCTTCACGCGGCGACCGCCTCGCCCCTGACGTTGGTCAGGAACGGTGTATCTCCCTGGCGCCACTCCCGCTCCCGGAGAAACACCTTGCTGATGCTCACCCCATACCGCAATGACAGCTCCGCACCCAGCACCCCGGCGCGATCGATCTGCGCGCCGTAGCTCTCGTAATCGTCGAGAACGACCAGTACGTCAACGTCCGATTCCTCGTCCGCCTCTCCCCGGGCATAGGAGCCGAACAGGTACAGGCCCTTCAGACGATTGCCGTAGAGCACCTGCAGCCCATCCTTCAACTCCGCTATGAGTGTCTTTACGTCGGCCTTCATCGACTCGGCTTCCTTATCCGCCTGCAACCTGCTTTATCGCCTCCGCCGACATTTCGGGGAAGCGGTAGATAGATAGTTAGACCTCAGGAGAGACGCCGTGCGCGGACGGCTGGTAGTACGGATTGGTACCGCCCGCATGGTCGGTCGTATCGAGGACCTGGCGGATCTCCGGAACCGCCTCCTGGATCGCCACAGCAACCCCCTGCTTGAGTGTCATATCGGCCATCCCGCAACCGTGACACCCGCCTCCGAAGGTGATGTAGGCGATACCATCCTTGACGTCGAGCAGCGTCACGTATCCGCCATGCGACGCCACGCCCGGATTGATCCTGGTGTCTATCACCCGCTGGACAGCCGCCGCTACAGGATCCTTCCATCCGGAGTTCGGGTTGTCGATCTTGAAGCCGCTCTGGTTGATCCCCTCGATAAAGTCCACGGTGGCGCCCTGGAGCTTCGGCGCGCTCTCGGCATCGACATAGACCTTGAAGCCGCCGGCGTCGATCACCGTGTCGTCGGCCCCTTTATCCCTCTCGGCCATAAACCCAAGCCCGTAGCGAAAGCTTCCAGGGCCTCCCCCTGTCACCACCACACGCACCCCTATATCCGGCTGGCTCTCCGCCTCCATAAGTTCGAGGATCTTCTTTTTTGCCGATTCAGTGATCGTGAGCATCTGTTCCTTCCTCCGGGGCTTAACGCCCATACATATTGGTTCAATCTCGGTGTCATGTCAAAGTCGGATCACTTTTATGGTAGACGCAAAGGTCCCTTCACGTCAACTCGAAGAGCCTATTCAGCATGGCGCGATCAGTAGCCTTGCGCCCTTTCGTTTTTTTCTCTTTTGCGATACTATATCGACCTTGGCAATATGTGGTCTGATCCGAACCAACTCCGGCATCCTGAATGTCAGTACGTTTTCAGTGAGGCGTTTCGTGACTTCACCCGCGCGCTGGCAGCCCAGCGACGTCTCGTGGTGACAGACAGGTCAACTCGTATCAATTTATCTAAGGAGGAGCACTCAATGGCGTACGAGGCAAGAAATTATGAGCAGTTGCTGGGAATCGAGGGATTGAGCGATCCGCTCATGAAAAATCATTTTACACTCTACCAGGGGTATGTCGCCAATACCAATAAGCTGGCTGATGCGTTGAGTCAGATGCTGAAAGAAGGGAAGACCGCCGCGCCGGAGTACGCAGAGTTGAAGCGGCGGTTTGGCTGGGAATTTAATGGAATGCGCTTGCATGAGTACTATTTTGGGAATATGGTCAAAGGTGGAAAGGGTCTGGATTCGGCCTCAGAGCTATATCAGAAGCTCGCAGCCGACTTTGGATCCTACGACAACTGGCAGAAAGACTTCAAGGGAACGGGAACTATGAGGGGGATCGGCTGGGTCGTCTTGTACCTGGACCCGGTCGCCAATCGAATGTGCAATGTCTGGATTAATGAGCACGACACCGGTCACCTGGCCGGGGGCGTCCCGCTGCTGATTATGGACGTGTTTGAACACGCCTTTATGATCGACTACGGGCTCAAGCGGGCTGATTACATCGAAGCCTTCTTCAAGGGCATCGATTGGTCTGCTGTGGCACGGCGGTACGCCAATGCGCCGAAGGCGGCCCTATAAAGCAGACTGAGAAAGATGAGCCTGTACTGGGACGACACGTACGAAATTGCCCAGGCCCTGATTCAGTCGCATCCTGAGCAGGATCCGCTGGAGGTCCCGTTTACCACTCTGCACAGGTGGATCACTGAACTCGCGGATTTCGACGACGACCCCAACGGCGTCTCGGAGGCCAAGCTGGAGGCGGTTCAGATGGCCTGGTACGAGGAGGTGACAGGCTAAACTCTCACGTCGGAGTGGCGCCCTGATGCCTGCCCAGTCATACGACACGCTCCAGGGGACGCTGGAGCGAATCACCTATGTCAATGAAGAGAACCACTATGTGGTGGCCAGGCTCCAGGTGTCGGGGCGTCGCGACCTGGCCACCATTGTCGGTAACCTGCCAACCGTCACGCCGGGCGAGACCCTCAAGCTGACCGGTGAGTGGGTCCAGCACACCAGGTACGGCGAACAGTTCAAGGTCGAGGCGTTCGAAACCATCACCCCCGCCACCGTGGCCGGAATCGAAAAGTACCTGGGCTCCGGCCTCATCAAAGGAATCGGCCCGGTCTTCGCCAGAAGGCTGGTGGAGGCCTTCGGCATTGACACCCTGCGCATCATTGAGGAGGAGCCTTCCCGCCTGCTGACGGTGGATGGGATCGGCGAGGTCCGACTTCACCGAATCCGCACCGCCTGGGAGGAGCAGAAAGAGATCCGGGAGGTGATGATCTTCCTGCAGGGCCACGGCGTCTCCTCCGCCTATGCCGCCAAGATCTTCAAGACCTACGGAAAATCCTCCATCACCATTGTCCAGGAGAACCCCTACCGGCTGGCTAAGGATATTTACGGAATCGGATTCAAAACCGCGGACCGAATCGCCCAGGCGATTGGGATTGAGCCGCATTCGCCCCTCCGGGTAGAGGCTGGCGTGATCCATGTCCTGAACGAGCTGGCCGGAGAGGGCCACGTCTACTACCCGCTCGATGCCCTGACGAAAGCGAGCGTCAGCATTCTGGAGGTGGACGAGGATCTGGTGACCCAGGCGGTTGAGCGGCTTCGACACGAGGAGCGGGTCATCTGCCTGCCTGTGCGTGACCGCACGCAGACAGGTGAGCCGGGGCCGCAAGGGGTGGCGGTCTATCTCGCCTCGCTGTACGCAGCGGAGGAAGGGGTCGCTCGACGCCTGCAGACCTTGGCTGAAGGCGGCGCGCTCCCTACGGACATCGATATCGAACGCGCCATTCTCTGGTCGGAACAGGTCAATAGGCTGAGCCTGGCGGAGCAACAGAAAGAGGCCATTCGTGAGGCCCTCATACGTAAGCTACTGGTCATCACCGGCGGTCCCGGCACCGGCAAGACGACCATCCTGAGATGCATCCTGCAGATCCTGGAAAAGAAACATCGCCGAATGCTCCTCTGCTCTCCCACTGGGCGAGCGGCGAAACGGATGAGTGAGGCCACGGGGCGGGAGGCCAAGACCATCCATCGCCTCCTGGAGTTCAGCCCCAAGGACGGCCGGTTCAAGCGGGACCACCACAGACCACTGGAAGCCGATCTGGTGATCGTGGACGAGGCCTCGATGATCGACGTGGTGCTGATGAACTCCCTCCTGAAGGCCATCCCTCCGGATGCCGGTCTGATTCTGGTGGGTGACGTGGACCAGCTCCCATCGGTGGGGCCTGGCGCCGTGCTGCGCGACATCATCGCGTCGAGCCTCGTACCGGTGATCCGGCTGTCCGAGATCTTCCGGCAGGCCCGGGAGAGCCAGATTGTGGTCAATGCCCACCGGATCAATCGTGGGGAGATGCCGTTCTGCGCTGATTGGGAGGCGCAGGAGCGAGGTGACTGTTACCTGCTCGCCAAACAAGAAGCTCTGGAGGTCCAGGCGGCAATCCTGGAGCTGGCGTCGAGCGGTCTGCCAACGCGGCATCGCGTGGATCCGCTGGAGGAGTTGCAGATCCTGAGCCCGATGCAGAAAGGACCGATCGGCGCCATGCAACTGAATCAGGTGCTGCAAGCGCTCCTGAACCCGTCAGGGCCGGAGTTACTTCGCGCCGGTCGCCTCTACCGTCGCGGGGACCGCGTGATGCAGATCAGGAATAATTATGAGAAGGACGTCTATAACGGCGACATTGGCCGGATTATCAAGCTTGATCTCGAGGATCGCGAGGTCACCGTCCGGTTTGACGACCGCCCGGTCACATACGATTTCAATGAGCTGGATGAACTGGTGCTCGCCTACGCCGTCACGATCCACAAGAGCCAGGGCAGCGAGTATCCGGTGGTCATCATCCCGGTTCACACCGCGCACTACGTCATGCTGCAGCGCAATCTGCTATACACGGCGATCACGCGAGGCAGGCGCCTGGTCGTCCTGGTAGGCACCAAAAAGGCCATCGCCATCGCCGTAAAAAACCAGAAGATCCAGCAGCGCTACACGGGCCTCGTGGCGCGACTGCAAAACGGTCTGTGTGTCTGCCCTGTAGGGGCGACCGGTCGGTCGCCCCTGCCTTCCGAATGAGGTCATCGGTGAACGCGCACAATCATGCGGATATCGACGAAGAGACCAGAGGTGCGCAGATCCTGGCGCTGCTGACCGAACGGCGCGAGCGACTTGCCGCGCGGATCCGCCAGGCGCTCCACGAGCGGCGGGAGGAGTCGCAGATGCGGGATGCGCCGGGCTCTCACGGCTGGGGGGCGGCCCCGGAAGGTAACATCAGCCTGGCCATGGTGGCACAACAGCAGCAGCTCCTGGCCCAGATCGACGCGGCGATCCAGCGCCACAAGACAGGGACCTACGGCCGCTGCGCCGGCTGCAGCGAGGAGATTCCGCTACCTCGCCTGCAGGCCCTCCCCTTCGCCCAGCGTTGCGCAGCCTGCCAGGAAGAGTGGGAGGAACAACGGTGAGTGTCTGTTCAGTCGCGACGACGACCTCCGCACCGGTATCATGGAGGACACCATGCGGCGCTATCTAAACAACGCCTCCCAGCATCGTCACACCACTAAGGAGGCGTTCGGATAATGCCTGGTCATTTCACTCGAAGAAGAAGCCGCGTAAACGGATGAGGGGGCCTTTGTTGGATTGGTCCAGCGCCATCTTAGCCGTCAGGCCTCTTGCGCCGCTAAAGCGCCGCCCGACCAATGACAGAAATCGGCATCCCCTAGTGCGTGGCAGAATGCGTGACGGTAATTCGATTCACCTTGATCTTCGCATCGTGTCGTTCTGCCTGAGCAAGGTCATACTCCATCTGTAGACCGAGCCATACCTCGGGGCTGCTGCCGAAGGCCTTAGAAAGCCGGATCGCCATCTCCGGAGATATCCCGGCTTTCTCGTTCACCAGGTTGTTAAGGGCCTGCCGCGTCACGCCAAGGCGTTTCGCTACCTCTGTCACTGTCACGCCAAGTGACTCGATGCACTCCTGGCGGACAATCCTTCCAGGATGGGGGGGATTCTTCATGCGCATGCCGTGTTCTCCTTTTTTCATTTCTAATGGTAGTCGATCAGATCTACATCGTATACGTCGCCTTCCTCAAAGCGAAAGATAACGCGCCAGTTTGCCCGGACACTCACGCTACAGAAGCCTGCGAGGTTACCCTTAAGCCGGTGCAGTCTGAACCCTGGCAGGTTCATATCTTCGAATCTTCTGGCGCGGTTCAACACGAACAGGATATTTTCGATTTTCTCGATCAGGTCCGGGGAGATACCCCTGACATCACCATGTTGAAACAGCCGTCTCAACCCCTTATGCCTCAACCGTCGAATCATAATTCAATATAGCATGAATAGTGATAAGTGTCGATTGTCGTCACGAAAGCCCATTTCACCGTGATCGGCATTTCTTTCTGATCGCTGGACCCACTGTCTAAGGCTACCTGTATCTGGAAGTCGAAGGAACCCACCGGCGCTGCGTACCACATCTGCCCGGTGCCAGGACCAAGGCTGAGGCCCCGTTAAAACGTCCCGCCCACGAGGCTGAAGATAAGCGGTGCGATCTCACTCATGCGAGCAGGGCTTACGATTCGTCGTCCTCTTCGTCGTCGCTGCTCTCCTCTTGATCCTCATACTCAGAGGACCAGGATACCGCATCATCCGGAACCGTTCTCAGTGCCGGGGGCGCTGATTTGCTGAACAGCGCTACCACCCACACGGACCGCCCATCGGAATCGAAGATGAAGGAGACGGCGCTGTCATACCGCTCCGCTATCGCCCGGACCTGGGGGTGTGCTCGCCGGACAGTGGCGAAGAACCGTTCCAGCGCCTTCCGCTCCTGCAGCGCGATGGCGTTCAGCGCCAGTTCCACCTGCTTCGCCGCGATCTCCGCTTCCCGAAGCTTGAGCCTGGCCTCCTCCACCCGCTGTTGGGCCAGCCTCAGTTGCTGGTCAAGCAGATCGTGGGCTTGCGACCTGAGTTGCAATATCTGTGCGTGCTCCATCAAGGCATCGCTGTCGGTGATCCTGATCCGCTTCGGCGACTTCGGTACCGCAATCCGTACATCGCTCATCGTCGTCCCATCCTTTCGGTGGTATGAAATAACAAGAGCTTCGCGCCTCACTGATAGTTTCAGTCTACACCAGCCCTGTGGCACCTTCGGCCACAGGAAATTCTGCACGCAGTAAATGATTTACTATTATTGTCATGCCAAGCTTTGCTCTTGACGTCTTTCTCAGCTCTAAGATAGAGTAAGCTGCTTTAAGTTCCCTAAGCTGCTTAAGGAGCCTCTGAGAGTCTCGTTTGTAGCAGTGTAATCGTCGGGGGAGAGCGATGCGACGCAGCCGCCAGGCCATTCGACTTCAGGGTCTCCTGAAGGCTCTCCAGGAGGGCGAGCATCCGCACGTCGAGCATCTCGCCGCCCGCTTCAATGTGCGCCGCGAGACCATCTACCGCGACCTCCGGGTCCTGGAGGAGGTCGGCTTTCCCATCTCGGGCGACGCCCACGGCGTCAAGAGCCACCCCCGCCTGCTGGCCGGCTCATCCATAACCACCGTCAGCATTCCCTTCACCATTGGAGAGTTGCTCGCGTTTGCCTTCGCCGCGTCGGCCACGGACTCCTTCGGGGGCACCCAACTCCACGACGACCTGCAGACAGCCGTGGCCAAGGTCAAGACACACATCCCGGGACGCGAGCTGGATCGCCTTGCGCTCACCAGTCCCCTTTTCAGCCCCTATCAGAAAGGCGCCAAGTCGTACCAGTCTCACCGTACCACGATCGCGACATTATGCCAGGCGATGCTGGAGCGACGCCGCTGCCTCGTAGAGTATCAATCGCCCCAACGGGATGCGCCGTCCCGGTTCCAGCTTGACCCCTACCGGTTGTTTGAGTTTCACGGCGGGCTTTACCTGTTCGCCTTTGTCCCAGCCCACCGGGCTGTCATCACCCTGGCAGTGGAACGGATCAAGAACCTCACTCCAACCGACGACCCCTTCACCATCATCAAAGGCTTCTCCTTTGAGGCGCTTCGGGATAAGGCGTTCGGAGTCACGTCGGAGGAGCCAATGAACGTCGTCCTCCGCTTCCGGAAGGATCAAGCTCCCTACATCCGCGAGCGGATCTGGCACCCGACCCAAAATCTCACCGAGCTTCGCAATGGCGACCTGCGTCTCAGCTTTCGGGCCGGTGGAAAGATCGAGATTATCCGCTGGATCCTGAGCTGGGGCAGCGCCGCAACAGTCCTTCAGCCGAAGGCCCTGCGCCAGTTGGTGGCTGAAGAACTCCGGACCGCAGGCACACTGTATCGCTAATAGTGTGACCTTAGCTGCCACAGGAAACGTGTACACTTGCCGTACGTGGACGACCCAGTGGTCAGAACCTTCCGCGGGGTGATTGTGAAGGAGACGAAAATGGAGCAGAAGGGCAAAGCCCGACTCACTGGCAAGCAGCGGGAGCAGATGCAGCAAGATTACGCTGCCGGTGGCTTGACTTTGGAGGCCATAGCCAGAAAGTACGGTTGCAGCAGAGGCCTAGCGTGGATCGTGTGCAGTCGCACTGGCCAGCGCTGGCGGCAGACCGTGTAGGGGGATAGATGATAGCGCCAACGCGACAGGTGAGTGCTGAGGTCTTCTGGAGCACTCGTGACTGGATAGAGGCAATCGCCGAACTACCAGTCGAGGGCCCGCTGGCCTCTCGAACCGTGCTGGTGCCGAACGAGCGCGTGGCGCATTCACTTCGACGCGAGCTCCTGTGCGCCGGACATCCCGACGCGCTCGCCGGAACGCGATTTCTGACCCCTGTCATCGCGGCGGTCGAGGTCCTCTGTGGCGCGGGGATCACGTTCAGGGCGGAAGAAGAAGCTCTCCGGAAGGCCCGGCTGCTGGCGCTGTTCCGGGGCGGACTCCAACTCGAGCACTTTTCGCTGGACCTTCTCCGCTCAAAGCCGGGTTGGGATGAGGCGTTCGCGCGGACCGTCTCGGATCTCGAGGGTACTGGCCTGAGACCGGAAGATCTCGAAGGGCCTGGGGCAATCCCCAGATTCCGGGATGTTGCAGCCGTTTGGCGTGCTTTGGACGCGTCGGCTGGTCAGTCTTGGACGGACGCGCGGATATATCTGGAAGCCGCCGTCGCGCTCGAGCGCAATCCAGGCCTTTGGCCGTTTTGCGGACCGACGCTGGCGCCCGTCACCGGACACGTGACCGCAGTTGAGGGCCGATTCCTCCGAGCAATTCCACAGATCGCGCTGGGTCTGCTCGTCGCGCGACCGGTCCGCCCACACTACCTGGAACGACTTGAGGCGCTTTTCGGAAGTCCGGTGGGCGACGCGCTCAGGTCAACAATCGCACCTCGGTCGAGCAGCAGTGAGCGTGACCTCCTCGTATCGTATCTGTTCGAGCCCCCTGCGGTGCTGGCCGACCCCACACGTCCCCGAAGCGCCGGGCCGGACGGGACCGTCTGCCTCGAGGAGCACGCTGGCGTCGAGGAGGAGATTGAGGCCACGGCAGACTGGGTGGCCCGGCAAATCCTGGGCGGGACACCGCTCGAGGAGATCGCCGTGCTGGTACCGGCGCCAGACCCGCTTGTCGGCTTCGTCGCGGAGCGGCTCCAGCGTCTCCCATGGCATGACGGGTCCCTTCCCGTGCATGTCGCAGGGGGGCTCCCCCTTACAAATACCGCAAACGGTGCCCGCGTACTCGCTATCATCCGCGCACTTCGTGCTCATCTCTCTGGCGCTGCGCTTTCTGATGTCTTACCTGCCCTCCGAACGACTTCTCCGGATGCCCGCCACCTTTCGCGCGGAGCGGCGACGGATCTCGTCTGGTCGCTGGGTACGGTTGGAGGGAGCCCCGCACGTCCCTCGGGGGCGCTCGAGTGGGGCACACGCGCCATCGAGCGCGAGGCGGAACTCGAAGCCCAACTTGTGTCGGCTCGTGAGGCTGCCGATGATCCAGAAGGTTCAAGTCTTGCGAGGACTGCGCGCGATCTCGAGCGGCTCCTTGTTGACCTGCGAGCCGTGCGCCCAGCGCTGGAGGCGATGGTTGGCGTCGCCACACTCCTTGTCGAGAACGCCCCACTCGACGTCCTGTGGCCCACTCTGCATACATTCCTCGATGAGTGGTTGCTCCAGCCGGGCGAAGGCCCACCAGCTCATGCACTTTTGAATGAACAGCTCGCCGCGATTACGGCGGAGGCCGATTGCCGCGCTCTCACAGGTGAGGAGGCGCTGCGGCTTATTGAGGAATCACTCAGATCGATTCGGATACCGGTCGGTCGCTTCGGTGAGCCGGCGGTTTACATAGGAAGTGTTCTCGAAACCACTGGACTCGTCTTCCGGGCGGTACGCGTAATTGGTCTCGCAGAAGGACACCTTCCTCCGCAGACGGGTGAGGACCCTGTCATTTCGGATTCACTGCGAGCGAGGCTGACGGTCCCGGCGGTGGAGGGCAGAACCACCCTCCCACCGACGGCAGCCGACAGAGCCCTCGAAGCCCTCCATGCCTTCGACATCGTCATGCGCAGTGCTGGTGGTCGAATCGCCCTCTCCACTCCCCGGCTGGATGTCGCGCGGTCGCAGCGTGAGCCCTCGTCTGCGCTGTTGGAAGCCGCTGCAGCGCTTGGGCGCCCCAACTCTGCGACCGGTGCACGCGGCGCCGTCATTCCCGATTTCGTAGCTCTTCAGCGCGATGCGTTTCTCCCTGCCAGGCGCGCGGCGCGCGCATTCCGAGAGCACACACCGCTGGGGGAATCGGCTTGGCAAGATGGCGTGGCTATGGGCGCGATCGGCATGCCGGCATGCTGGAACGGGTCGCAAGCGCTTGACCTCGGGCGCATCACAGCACTCTGCAACGCTGAGGAGGCCGGGCCACAGGATGGAATCCTCGGCATCCAAGGGACACCTGTCGCCGTTCCCGGACTGCACCCCGACCGGCCGCTCTCGCCCTCAGCCCTCCAGACGCTCCTCCAATGTCCCTATCGGTTCGCGTTGAGTACCCTGCTCGGCCTCGAGGAACCAGCATCGGCGCCCCCTCTACGGGACATTGGCCAGCCCATATATGGGGGTCTTCTGCACCACGTTGCTGAAGAGTTTTATCGAATCCACGGGTCCGCCTTCTCGGCCCACCAGGGTACCCTGAAAGCTTGGCTTCCGCAGGCGAATAAGGTTGTGAAGCGTCTATTTGAAGAGTTCTTACGGCAATACCCCCTTATGGGTGGAGCAGTCCAAAGCCGGCAGCATGACCGGCTGCAAGGCGATATCCACGATTTCCTCAAGTACGATTGGGGCAAGGCTGGTTCGCGCCAATTTGTGGCCGTCGAGCGCACCTTTGGGCGACCGACCCCGGTGGAGCTGCCGCTCGGTCGTCGCTCACTTTTCGTGCGCGGCCGGATTGATCGCCTTGACGTCGAACAAGGACGAGCGGTCGTGCGCGACCTCAAGTCTGGTCGTCCTCATCCCCGCTTGGGTAAGGAGACCGATCCGAAACCCATCCTGGACATTCAACTGGCCGTCTATGGTCTCGTCACGCACCTCCTCGCCGATCAGTGGCAGATCCCGAGCCGGATCAGCGCTGCCTATGTCTACATTGGTCGAGGGGCCGAAGAGCGCTCCTTCCACGACGACTTCCACCAAACCCTGGAGCCGGCCGCTCAGGCGTGGCTGGAGGTGGCAGCCACCTTACTTGAAGGACGCCTGTTTCCACGCACGCCGAATGCAGATGACTGCACCTACTGCTCATTCCGTCCTGTGTGCGGAAATAAGGCCTACGAGCGGGCTGCTCTTGTCCTTGCCAATGGCGGCAAGCCGCTCGCAGGATTTGCCACAATGAAGGGCCTTGAGGCGGAGAACTGACATGGCCCGCACGTCACGCAAGCCGGCACCTGATCAGGCTCAGCGCGATGCGGCCGTTTGCGAGCGCACGCGGAACGTTCTGATCGACGCCGGGGCCGGGACCGGGAAGACGACGACCCTTGTGGATCGTCTGGTGGAGATGCTCGCCCCGACCAACAGTGTACCGGCGATCGCCATCGATCGGCTGGCCGCTATCACCTTTACGCGGAAAGCAGCCGGCGAGCTCCGTTTGCGGATCCGCCAGCGCCTCCTGGAGGAGCTGGCGACGACCCGGCTGAGTGCCGAGCGTGGAATACGCTTAAAGGACGCCCTGGCCGGTCTCGATACGGCCTATGTGGGGACAATCCATAGCTTTGCCGATCGGCTGCTGCGCTTGCGACCGGTGGAGGCGCAGCTCAGTCCATCATACGAGATTGCAGAGGACAACAGTGGCCTTGTAAGGGACACATCCGAGATCCTGCTGGACGCCGTCCAGAGTGGGACGCTCAATGTGGAGCTCGCCGGCACCGAGGCGGCAGCCCGCGCGCAAGAGGCCACCTCGACGATTCTCGACGCCCTTAATGTTGGAATCCCAGCCGACTCGCAGGAAACAGGCTGGCAGCCTCTGCATGGCCTGGACGCGCTCGTCGCTGGCTTCATTGGCGAGCGGGATATCCCACCGCCGGAAAAGGCTCCCGCCTTCTTCGACCTGGCTGCGTTTCGGGCCGCCGCTGACGAGTATATCCACCTGGCAACGCCACTCCAGGAGACGTCGCAGGGCACTGCATGGATCATAAGGATGGCTGAACGCCTTCAAAGTCTGCGGAGCCTCGACGATCCAGCTCGGCTTTTGCAGATGCTGCGGCAGCAGTTGGAGCGTCGTCCGCATGACGTTACCAAACGGGACACGTTCCAGAACGACGAGGCGGCATGGAAGGTGTGGAAGAGACTCACGGAGGCCGACCGGTCTCGTTCGACGCCGCTCCTGGATGTCCTTTGCGCACCCCTACATCGCTGGATGGCAACTCGCCTCGCCCGCCTGTTCCCTGTCGTAGTCACGCTCTACGAGAAGGTGAAGGCCAGGAACCGGGCACTGGACCAACTCGACCTCCTGATCAAGCTCCGTGATCTCCTGGTGCACGACCGCAGCGTCCGCGCCGAGTTTCAACGCATGTTCGACCACATTTTTGTTGATGAGTTCCAGGATACCGACCCGCTCCAGGCTGAGATCGTTCTTTTCCTGTGCGAGCGTGAGCCGGCGGCCGACCGGTGGGAAGAGGTGATCCTGCGTGATAGTGCCCTCACGCTTGTCGGCGACCCGAAGCAATCGATTTACCGGTTCCGGCGGGCCGATATCGCCATGTACGACCGGACCCGTCAGATTGTCAAGCATGGAGGCTGCCTTGAGGTAACTCTTTCCGCAAACTTCCGAACTGTACCGCCTTTGATTAATTGGCTCAACGACCGCTTCGATCACGTGCTGGGCACCTCGCCGGATGGACGTCCCTTCGATCCCGACACAGGACGGACGTTCCAGCAGCCGCTCGTCCCTGCACGGGAGGGGGGATCAGAGTCAGCCGTGCAGATCCTGCCGTTTGACTTCTCGGATACCACTCGTCACGCTGCCGACGAATACCGGGAGCTCGAGGGGCGGGTGCTGGCCCGGTACCTGCGATGGCTTGTCGAGGCGAGCGACCGTCAGATTACTGATCCGTTGGATGGTCGGCCACGGCGTACGCGATACGGCGACATAGCGGTTCTGGCCGTTTCAACCTGGAACCTGTCGCTCCTCTTCAAGTGGCTGGACGACGAGGGGATTCCCTATGCTTCGCGTGGGGGCATGCTGTTCCTGGAGGACCCGCTCAACCGGCAGTTCCTGCTAGGACTACGGGCGCTCGCCGACCGCGACGATGGGGTCGCCGAGGCCGCACTGCTCAGACCCCCGTTCTTTGCCGTGGACCTTTTGGACCTCCTGCAGGAAAGGGCCGCTCGCGGGGAGGATTCTCACGATGAACGGGTCGGCCGGGTCCGAGAGGCGCGAGAACTCGTGCGCGAGCTCCGGCGGCTACGTTTCCAGCGACCCGTTGGAGCTACGGCACGTGATCTCTTGGACCGCACCGCCTTCGCGCGCGCTGTGGCCCTTAGTCCGAATGGCGCCCAACGGTTGGCCCGGGTTCGCGAGCTGTGCGTACTGCTGGAGCAAACCGCCGCTTCGGAAGGGCTGGACTATGACGCGGCGACGGCCCAGTTGCGCAAGTGGGTAGACGCCCCGGTCCAGCTCGATCCGCCGTCCCCGGTCGGATCTGAGGCGGTGCAGGTCCTGACCGTCCACCAGGCCAAAGGGCTCGAGTTTCCGGTTGTCATCCTCTGGGACGGTAAGCTCCAGTGGAGTACGCAGCTCGGCAATAGTGCCTGGCGCATGGAGCGTACCGCACGAGGTTGGATCATGAACCTGAAGACGCTCTCATGGGAGGAACCTCAGGGGCTTGGTCTTAAGGGTACCGAGGACGCGTACCTTCAGGCGGAGCGGCGGCGGGTCATCTATGTGGCCGCCACCCGGGCGCGTGACCTGGTCGTCGTCCCGAGGGCCGGAAGCGTCGCCCCAGGAAAATCCGTATGCGGCGACCTCCTCGATAACCCTAACTCCGCCCTGACTCATGAGATGGAGACGTATAGGGAAGGCTCCGCGGCGGCGTGGGCGAGGGCAGTCGGAGAGCCCGCCTCACGCTCCTGTGGGGACGCCACGACTATTGAACAACAGGTGGCAAGCAGGTGGAGTGTCGCCTGTGCAGAGGCCGTACGCCCGCACTACCGGCCGGTGAGCGTTTCAGATCAGGCCCGCGCAGTTGCGCTTGACGAGGCGTGGCAGCAGATCGAACCTGCCACCCGCAAGCCGCGCAAGGGGCGGTTCGGTAGCGTCTTTGGCAGCACAGTTCATCAGGCCCTCGGCCAACTGCTTCGCGATCGCAATCTGACCGTTGAGGAGGCGGTCCGGTGTGCAGCACAACGCTTCGGGCTGACTGAACATCTGGATGAGGCCGTGGGCGACGTATCAAGGGCGCTCGATGCGCTTCGGTCGGAGGACATCCTCCGCCCGATTGGTCCAGACCTGCAGATTGAGTATCCGGTCGCCGGCGTCTGGGGGGATGGACAATTACTCAATGGCTATATCGACCTTGTTGGCGCGACAGCAGACCGGCTTGATGTGATCGACCTGAAGACGGATGCTCCACCTCAGGGATCTGTTGATGTAACCTACCCCGAATATGTATCTCAGGTACGGATGTACGGCCGACTATTAGAGAATACCGGCGTGACTGCCAGCCGTCGTCTTCGATGCGGGCTTCTCTTCACCGCTGACGGCATCATTCGGTGGTGCGAGCCGTTGTGCCGCACCAACCCGGGAAATTGCTAAGACTTAAGGACATTGGTGCGAGCGTCGAGCGGGTGTGGATAAAAGAGTATGTCTCATGCACGGCTGGTAAAGGAAGTTATCGATTTTCGCCGGCTGACTGGCCGGCGAAATGGTATAGTATTCCCCCAATGGACGCGATACTTTCAGCAGACTGGTTGCGACCCGGCACCAAGGCCGACGAAGCGCGCTTACGAGACGCCGGCTTTCGGTGGGGGCCAAAGGGCACGCACACCAGCCGCACAATCATGCTCGAAGAACTTCGGGCGGTGATGGCCACCTGTCGGCCCGACGCGACGCGCGATAGCTACGTCTCGGCGATCCGAGAGGATAACTGCTTGGGCAAGCGAGCAAGGCGAACCGACTCGCGCGGATGACCCCCGCTGGAGCCGCGTGATCGCCGGTGCGAAGCACCGTACAGAAAGCGGGTGGCAATCTGCAACTCCGATGGCGCGGCGCGAGGCGTCCGCGCCATCGCTCTGGTTCAGCGGCGGGTCGCACAGCGGACCGTCTGCTGTAACGGTTGTTTGCTGGCTCTTAATCTTTTTCTTGGAACTTGCGCTTCAGGAAGTTGAATATTTCCTGTTGCTCCGCCTTAGGAAGCTTCCTGATCCTCGCAAGGAGATTCAGTGCCGTATCCGAAGGTGGCTGGATATTCGCTCGGCCCTGATTGCATGCCGAACACAGAACGCGGAGATTGTCCTTGTCATCCGTTCCACCCTGGCTGATCGGCTTGATGTGATCGATATGGAGCCGAACCTTGCGGTTGGGATTGAACGGATCAGGGTCGCCGGCTCCGGTACCGCACAATTGACAGGTGAATCCGTTGCGCTCAAGAATCTCGTTTCGCAACTGAGGCGAAATCGCTCGGGCAATCACCGGTTTTTGCTCCAGAGTTTGGAGGATGTACTGGCCGGGCTGAGGTCGGCTCGGTCTACATGGCTCTTGATCTGGTAGCCTTCCTCGTCTCGCAGTTCCCGAATTCGGCGAGCGTACTCGCTGATCCCGCCGACCCTTCGAATCCTCTGTATTGTAATGACTTTCCCGACATTCGCAATGAAGAAGTCCATGTTCGCCTATTGCGTAAACACGTTTTCGAAATGCCACTTCAGGAATTCCGGACGAGGGAAGAATCGTCGCGGAGTATGTAGCGACTTGTCCGAGAACTCGACGATGGTGCGCCGTACAAACTCGCTCCGACTTTTCCGCGCTTCGCGCGAAATGACGATAACCATCTGGTCGTTAACAGCCAACAGGCCGCGATCATAAGCCCGATCATGCAGAACACAGAGGCACAGGCCATTTTCAGGATTCACTCTGTTTTGTTTATCCACCGACCACGGTATGATATGACTCGCAATCAACAACATCGGGAGATCTGCGCCGCAAACGCAGCATGTGAAATCGTAACTGGCAAGGATGGCACGCCGGAAGAAATCCTGATAGACCCGTTGAACGCCAACAACCGGGCGTTCGGTTGTCCCGGTCGGCAGAAGAAATTCGGGTTCATCGTGTGTCTGCTCATCTTGGGATGTGATTCCAAGTGAAGCAAGTAGTCGCTGACTTTCTCGCACCAATGCATCCCACTTGTCAGCGAACTCCAGCCAAACCATTTTGTCTGCTTTGCTGTAGTGTGTAAGTCCGCTTATGCCTTTTTTGGCGAGAATAGGGTCGAACGCCCCGAAATTGCCGAGTTTTCGCGCGACAGAACTCGGCGACCGTCCCAGAATATCGGCCAACTTCACGACTTCTGGATTGTTGGCCTTAGTCCTAGCGAATGGAATCTGGCAATAGTAATAGAGTGCCAGAATCAACTCGTCCCGGCTCCAGTCAACGCCGTACTTTGGATTTGACTGCACCATGATCTAACCTCTTGGAGAAAGGCGCAAAAATCACGCAATAGCCATTCTGGTCGGTTTGCGGCTCGTACTCCGGATCAGCATCGACCTTGTACTTGGAGAAATACTCCGCCGCTCGTATCCTCTCGACGTGATATTTTACGTCGTCAACCAAAACACTGCCGACTTGTCTCGGCCCCTCCGATTGCATAGGAACGGAGATTGTATCTCCATCTGAACTGGCAATCACCAACCGTTTCCTAGCCATGATTGCAACCTCCTGTGGATAGTGTTACGCCGTAGTCGGCTGCGCACAGTTTGGCGAAAGCCATCTTGAAGCCCATCGAGTGCGCGACCTCGGCGATTTCTTCGTGTTCCGCCGACCCGAGGAGTTGCGGAACATTCTCCATCACAAAGATTTCTGCGCCAGAATGCTCGACGATCCGCAGGTACGGCCCCCACAATTGCTTCCGAGGATCGCCGTCCCGTTGCTTGTTCAGCAGGCTGAATCCTTGGCACGGTGGGCCGCCGATAACGACATCGGCCTTCGGTATTTCGTCGATTCGGTTTTCGACCAGACTCAAAATGTCGTCGGTTGTGCAATGTTCGCCGAAATTCGCGTTGTATGTCCTGGTCGCGTCGGAGTTGAAATCGTTGGCCCAGACAGGGACGAACACCTGACCGAGCGATTCCGTGAAGCCGAGCGTTAAGCCCCCCGCACCGGCAAAGAGATCTATAAGTGCATATGTCCGGCCGGTCTCGCGCAGTAGGTCTTTCTGTCTTACGCGATAGACCGATTCGTTGTCCGACAGTCTACCGTATCGAACGGGTATTCTGCGTTTCTTGTTCATCAGGCTATCATCCCAAATGTCGGCGAATTGGAGAACGCGATCTTACTGTTGTCTCCATACAGCGAACTATAAGTGGACCGATCAGCTTATCTCCACTGATGAGTTTTGTAGTTGCGGCAAATCCTATTAGCTTTTTCAATAGTTAGCAAGCCATTTTCACCTTTCTGGAGCATGGTAATCACCGCACGTCTTATCAGCCTATCCCGGCTGATCAGCGGGACTCCCTACCTCCAATCCGAGGCGATCAGCCGGGCTGTAGACTCCCCTGCTGCCTCAGTTTAACACGTAGCGCAGATCATCGTCGTGCTCACGTCCTTGTGGTCTAGCAGCTCTTGAATTGTCCAGATGCCACATCCGTCCTCCTGGCGAGGCTGGGTATTCAGCAAAAGGCTTAAGCGGCAACAACAGGCAATGCGAACCCATGTACGGTAGCCGTTCGGTTAGATTTTCAAATGGCTTGACGGGGCTCAATCTGGAGAGTGATGAAGGAGTAAACCCATCATGTTTACTACGGCACCAAGCGTCTGCTCCAACACTGAGACTAACTTGCCAGGAATAAGTGCGCGTAGACGGCAGCGGAGGTCATCGAGCGCTGCCGCCTGATGACCACCGATCCGGGCGATCCAGTGCTCGACCCAATGTACGGCAGCGGCACCACAGCTTCTGTGGCCGAATAGTAGGGCCGCTGCTGATCACCTGCGACACCAGCCGTGTCGCCTTGTCGCTGGCGAGGACGCGCCTGATGGCCGCGAAGTACCTCACTACATGCTGGCCGACCTGCTTGTGTCCGATCTGTCGAGTGACGGCACACAGCTTCGGAAGGACATCCCCCGAATCCTCAAAAAGCTGGTGGACGCCGGCACGCTTATCAAGCTGGACGAGGAATACAGTCTCCGAACTCGCGAGGGCAGCGAGTGGGACCGCGAGTTCCGCAACCGTCAGACCAGACTGAACGGCGACCTGACCTCCCTGTCGAGCAAGCGCGGCTCGCTCATCAGTGCCGCCTGTGGCGACGCGCTCAAGGGAATCAAGTTCGCGCAGGGCAAGTGCAAGGAGCCGCGGAAACTGTTGGTTCACTTTGGCACCGAAGCCCCGCCGACCGGCAGCAGCGACATTCCCGTATGGGTCCGCGACGGCTGGGGTGAAAAGGAAAGCACCGTTGTCAACGACGCCCGAGCCGCTGGCAGCGATAGTGCGATCATCTACGTCTACGTCCCCAAGGCCAGTGCCGATGATCTCCAGAAAGCCATCGTCGAGTACGAGGCCGCCAAGTCCACGCTCGACTTCAAGGGCACGCCCACCACGCCCGAAGGGCGAGAAGCCCGCGATGCGATGGCCACGCGGATGGGGACGGCCGAAGCCACCCGCAACCAGATCGTCAACGATGTAATCGACGGCGCAAAGGTCTTCCAGGGCGGCGGCGGCGAACGGTACGAACTGAACCTCGTGGTCAAGGTCGAAGCGGCCACGCAGGCGTCGCTCGACCGCCTGTTCCCCAGCTTCAAGGACGCCGACGATAATCGTTGGCCCAAAGTTATCAACCGCGCCAAGGACGGCGACGAAGCGGCACTGTCCGCGGTGGACTGGAAGGACGCGCCCGAAAAACACCCTGTCTGCGCGGCCGTACTCTCTGAGGTCGGTTCGGGCAAACGCGGCAAGGAGGTGCGCGATACCTTTGAGGCCAGCCTTTACGGTTGGCCGCGCGACGCCGTAGATGCGGCGCTTATCACGCTACACACGACCGGCCATCTCCGCGCTACTCACAAGGGCATGACGCTCTCGCAGGGCCAGCTTGACCAGGCGAAGATTTCCGCGACGGACTTCCGTGCTGAGACGGCCAGGCTCAATGCCCGCGAGAAGATGAAGCTTCGCAAGCTCTTCCACGACGCCGGCGTGGACTGCAAACCCAACGAGGAAGTCGCCAAGGCTCCCGCCTATCTAGCCCGTCTGGCGGAACTGGCCGATCACGCGGGCGGCGAGTCGCCTATGCCCGCTCGGCCTGCCACGGTCCACCTCGACAGGCTCTGTGGCTTCGGCGGGGCCGAGCAACTGGCCGAACTCCTCAAACAGCACGACATGGTGGCCCAGCAAGCTGAGGATTGGGGCAAGCTGGCCGAACTCGCCGGCAAGCGCAAACCGGCATGGGAAACGCTCTGCACGCTGCTCAAGCACGCCGATGCCATGCCGGGAGCCGACGAACTCCGCAAGCAGACCGACGCCGTGAAGTCCGAGCGCCGGCTGCTCGACGCGAGCGACCCTGTGCCCGACATCCGCAAAGCCGCCGTCGATGCGCTCCGCGCTGCCGTGATCGCGGCCCATGCCGAGTATGAAAAGACCTACAAGGCGCAGATGGCCGCCCTCACCACCAGCGATAACTGGAAGAAGCTCAAGGCCGACCAGCGCACACAGATACTCGCCGACGAAGGCATAGACATCCTCCCTGCGCTGGCCATCGGCTCTGAGGCCGACCTCATCCGCACGCTTGGAGAGACCGCGCTACCGGCGTGGAAGACCCGGACCGACGCGCTGCCCCAACAGTTCGCCCGCGCGACGATGGCGGCGGCCAAGCTGCTTGAACCGAAGACGCAAAACATCCGCTTAACGAGTGGAACATTGAGAACAAAAAACGAAGTGAGCAAATGGCTCACCGAAACAGAACGGAAACTTCTGGAGAAGCTGAACGACGGCCCCATTGTCATTGCCTGAATCAGACGGAAGAAGTGGGATGCTGAAAGAAGACCTTGATCACCTGCTCCATTCAGAGAGCGAAACCGTCGAGTGGAAGCGATCCTGTGGCGAGTGGAAAGAGATCGTTGTGGCCTCTGCAGCAATGGCGTCCCTCCGCGGCGGCCGGATCTGTATTGGCATTACACCGGCGGGCGAAGTCTGTGGTGTCCAACTTGGCAAGGGCACCTTGGAGGATCTCGCCAACAAAATCGCGCAGGGCACAAGTCCTCGGGTAACACCGTCCATCTCAAGCATCGAACGGGACGGTAAGACGATTGTCGTTGTGTCCGTGTCAGAGAGCACGCCGAAGCCAGTCTGCGCTTTCGACCGACCCTACCGTCGGTCTGGGCGAACGAACCAACGGCTGTCCCAAGAGGAAGCTTTGTGCCTGTTCATGACAAGTCGCGGGGTCACGTGGGACCAATCGACGCTGACCGATGCCACCGTCGATGCGGACATTGATACTGCGCTGGTTCGTCGTTTCCTTCTCGTCGCTCGGACCGAGCGTCGCTGGGAAGTTCCTGATGAGACCTCGGTGGACCACGTCTTACGCCAGCTCGGATTTATCCAGGATGGCAAGCTGACCGTAGCTGCCGTGCTGCTCTTCGGCCGGAACCCTCAGCGCCTGCTGACCCAGGCGATGGTTCGCTGCGCCCGATTCAAAGGGACCACGGAAGTCCATTTCCTCGACATGAAGGTCATCCAAGGCAGCATCATCGAGCAGGTCGAGGAAGCCGTGGCGTTTATAAAGCGGAATATCCGCATGGCGGTGGAGATCAAGGGGCTCCGCCGCGATGAACAATGGGAGTACCCACTGGAGGGTCTGCGCGAGGCCGTCGTCAATGCCATCTGTCATCGAGATTACGCCAGCTCGGCCAATGTGCAGATCCGAATCTTTGATGACCGGTTGGAGGTCTGGAACCCGGGCGAGTTGCCGGAGGGCATGACGGTCGAGGATCTCCGCCGCCAGCACGAGTCCAAGCCGCGCAACAAGCTCATTGCGAATGCCTTCTTCCTTATCAAATACATCGAGCAATTCGGCACGGGCATCCAACGCATTCTGGACGACTGCCACGCCCAGCATTTGCCTGAGCCGAACTTCGAAGTGCAAGGCCATACCTTCCGGGCAGTCTTCTCACCGGGCGAGGTCAAGGCGGTGCAGCTTAACGACCGGCAAATGAGAGTGATGCTCTACGTGCAGCAACGGGGCCAAATCACCCGAACCCAGTACGAGAAAGAGCTGGGTGTCTCGTCGCGCACGGCGAACAGAGATTTGAAGGACCTTGTCAAGAAGGGCGTTTTATCTCCGCGTGGGACCGGCCCGCAATCCAAGTACGTTCTGGCAACCGGTGAGCCGAAGGGCGGTGGCGTATGAGTTGGCGAGATGTGGCGAGATGTGGCGAGGTAGCCCCGGCTCGATCCCTAGCCATAAGGCGTTCATTACCAGCACGTAACGATCGTAAGTGTCTTGAATCTCGCCACGTAGGCATCGACTTTGTGGCGAGATCTTGGCGAGACAGCCCCAATCAGGGTTCCGCGACATCTCCCGGAAATGCTCCACACCATGTAACCAGCCGCCCGTTGCCGAGGAGGTCTTAATCCTATGCCTTCCCTCTCAACAGGCCTGCGGAATCGGCTGGAGCGCGTGGTCATCGAGGCCCGCGACGTGGCTGAGGCTGGCGCGCGCGCCGCCCTGGAGGCGCTGGCCGTTCATCACCACGAGCCGTACCCGCATATGAAGCCTGCCCAGCGCGAGTTGCGTAACCATCTTCGCGCTCGTGCGCGGCAACTCGGAGACCGAAAACTGCCCAGGCCGGACAGCAACGGGAAAGACCACGAGATCGACCATCTGGTCAGCGAGTGTGCCTACGAGCACTGGCACCGGATGCTGTTCGCCCGGTTCCTGGCCGAGAACGGTCTGCTGATCGAACCCCAGGAGAACATGGCCATCAGCCTGGCCGAAGCCGAGGAACTGGCCAAGGAGGACGGCGTAGATGTGTGGGTCTTCGCCTCCCGCTGCGCCCAGCGGATGCTGCCACAAAT
The DNA here is from genome assembly GCA_028870115.1 of Candidatus Methylomirabilota bacterium. Classification (NCBI taxonomy): domain Bacteria; phylum Methylomirabilota (SeqCode); species Candidatus Methylomirabilota bacterium. The sequence goes on along the minus strand of JAGWQH010000048.1, from coordinate 24,250 downwards.
CTTCCGACCCGATGATCCGCTGCTCCAGGTATCCTTCGCGACTGAGCACATGCTGAAGCTGGAAAAGCTCTTGGCGTCGTTGCCGGAGGCTGTCTTCACCGCCTCCGATGCGCTGGGGTGGGTCTATCAGTTCTGGCAGAGCAAGAAGAAGGATGAGATCAACCGCTCCGAGGTCAAGATCGGCGCTGATGAGATCGCGGCGGTCACGCAGCTCTTCACCGAGCCGTACATGGTGGAATTTCTGCTGCACAACACGCTGGGCGCATGGTGGGCGGGTAAGAGGCTCGGCGCCACAGACGCCGCCAGCGCCAAGACGGAAGAGGAACTGCGGAAGAAGATCGCCCTGCCAGGGGTCAACTGGGAGTACCTGCGCTTCGTCCGGTCTTCCCCCTCGCCCTCGAAGGGAGAGGGTCGGGGTGAGGGCGACGGTTCGTGGCGCCCGGCAGCCGGTACGTTCGACGGCTGGCCCAGGACCGCGGCGGAGTTGAAACTGCTTGACCCGTGCAATGGGTCCGGACATTTCCTGGTCGCAGGTCTGCATCACCTGGTGCCGATCCGTATGGCCGAGGAGAGCTTATCGGCCGCTCAAGCCGTCGATGCTGTCCTCCGCGACAACCTGCACGGCCTGGAGATCGATGAGCGCTGCTGCCAGATCGCTGCGTTCGCCCTGGCGTTTGCCGCATGGACGTACCCCGACGCCGGCGGCTACCGGCCGCTGCCTGACCTGCACATCGCCTGCACGGGTATCGGGCCGCAATGCTCGAAGGAGCAATGGCTGCGTCTGGCAGAAGAGGCTGCGGCACGAGGCGGCATGCCAGCAAAGCGAGACCTCTTCCGCACTGAGGAATCGCTGCTCTCGGCCCCACTGCGCAATTCGTTGGAGGCGCTCTATGAGCTATTCGCTCAGGCCCCCATTCTCGGCTCACTGATAGACCCCTCGAATCTCCCTGAAGACCTTTTCCACGCTGATTACCACACGGTTGCGCCGCTGCTGGCAGCAATCCTTTCCGTTGAGAAGGCCGACGACGAAACCCGCGAACGAGCCATCGCCGCTGCTGGCATGGCCAAGGCCGCTGAACTGCTCGCCAGCAAGTACACGCTCATCATTACAAACGTGCCGTACTTGGAACAACGCAAGCAATCAACCGAACTCCGCGCTTTCTGTCAGAAGACCTACTCACAAGCAAAGGGTGATCTTGCTTCGGTCTTTGTGGACAGATGCTTCAGCCTTCTTGTGCAAGGGGGCACGGCTGTCCTGGTAACCCCTCAGAACTGGCTGTATTTGACTACCTATGGGAAGCTCAGGACACGACTCCTCAAGATGAAAAGCTGGCACGCTGTCGTCAAGCTTGGACCAGGAGCCTTCGGTACCATAACTGGCCATGTGGTGCAGCCGGTCCTAATTGTTCTAAATGAACAGGCTCCGGTGCTCCGCAACATGCCTTTTTCGCTGGATATCTCAACCAGCAGCACACCGGAAGCAAAGAGTGTAACAATCCGTACGCAGCAACCTGTATTCGACACGCAGGAGTCCATCCTCGCGAATCCAGATGCTCGAGTTGTCTTCGGGTTCCAAAGCTCGACCGAAACCCTCGGCAACTATGCTTGGTGTCTCGCGGGAATAATGAACGGCGATTCGCCAAAGTTCCTGCGGTTGTTCTGGGAATTACCTCGAAAGAGCGACCTGTGGGCATACCAGCAAACCACCGTAGAATCGACTCGACTCTACGGAGGCATGAGGAATCTGGTGTTCTTTGATGAGGTAGAAGGTCATCTGCGGGAGGACGCAACTATCCGACGTGTCAAGCTCCATAACTCAGATGAAAGGGGTAATCAGGTGTGGGGCCGACGTGGCGTTGCCATCACCCAGATGAGCAATTGCCCCGTCGCGCTCTACATTGGCCACAAATACGACTCGAACGTCGCCGTGGTATCACCTTTCGACGAGAAGACTCTCCCGGCGATTTGGGTATTTTGCACGTCCCCTGATTTCATCGCCGCCGTGCGAGAGCTTGAGCCGAAGATGAACGTTACGAATGCTACGTTCGCAAAACTCCCCTTCTCGCTCAAGGAATGGGCAGGGCGAATGGAGAAGTATCCAGACGGCCTGCCCGAGCCGGAGAGCGGTGACCCGACGCAGTGGCTCTTCCACGGCTGGCCAGAGGAATCGATCCCCCCGCTCCAGGTCGCCGTGGCACGGTTGCTAGGCTACCGCTGGCCGGCGGAACTCGACAACAAGATGCGCTTGAGCAAGCGGTCGCGGGCGCTGGCCAAGCGGTGCGACGAGCTGGTCAAGTTCGCGGACGATGATGGCATCGTCTGCATCCCGTCCGTGCGCGGCGAGGAACCCGCGGGAGACCGGCTGGAGGCGCTGCTGGCCGCGGCGGGGATCAAGCCGGCGAAGGTACGCGAACTGGCCGGCGGGGCCGACCTGGAGGACTGGCTCCGCAATGGCTTTTTCGAGGAACACTGCAAGCTATTTCATGACCGGCCGTTCGTCTGGCACATCTGGGACGGCCGTAAGCGCGACGGTTTCCACGCCCTTATCAACTACCACAAGCTCTGCGAAGGCAACGGCAAGGGCCGCAAGCTGCTCGAATCGCTCACCTACTCCTACCTGGGCGAGTGGATCACTCGCCAGACGGACGGCGTGAAGCGCGGGGAAGGCGGCGCGGAAGACCGTTTGGCCGCGGCGCTGGAACTCCAGAAGCGCCTGCAATTGATCATCGAGGGCGAGCCGCCATTCGATTTGTTCGTCCGCTGGAAGCCGCTGGCTGGGCAGCCTATCGGCTGGGAGCCGGACATCAACGACGGCGTGCGGATGAACATCCGCCCGTTCCTGGCGTCGGATCTGCCCGGTGGTAAGAAGGGCGCGGGTGTGCTGCGGTGCAAGCCCAACATCAAGTGGACCAAAGACCGCGGCAAGGAACCAGAGCGCCCCAAGGCTGAGTACCCGTGGTTCTGGGGCTGGGATGAGAAAACCGAGGATTTCCTGGGCGGCAAGACGTTCGACGGCAACCGCTGGAACGACTGTCACTACACCAATAAGGTGAAGCATGCAGCCTGCGAGGGAAAGGCGGAAAGATGAAGGCGGAAGGCGGAAAGATAGACCTGACGACTCGGACGCGCCAGTTCGCCTTGGCTGCAATCCGACTTTACTCGGCACTCCCGAAGGCCACGGAAGCACAGGTCATCGGGAAGCAGTTACTCCGGGCAGGAACATCAGTCGGAGCACACTACCGCGAAGCGATACGGCCGCGGAGCACGGCTGAGTTCGTGAGCAAGGTGGACGGCGGCCGGCAGGAGCTTGAGGAGACGATGTACTGGCTCGAACTGCTTCGGGATTCCGGGCAGACGAAAATGGACCTGGCCCAACTGCTTGATGAAGCTGACCAGTTGATGGCCATCCTGACAACGTGCGCTCGCAACGCCAAGAACCGGCGGACCGACGTATGACTCCGCCTTCATCCTTCCGCCGTCCGCCTTCCGCCACGCTGCTTGAGGCAGTGCGAGCCTCACTGGCGCAGGTCGCGCGATACAACCCCGGCGACGTGGTTGCGCCTGTGACGGTATTGTGGACCGACGCCGATGGCCAGTGGCGGCCGGTGGTCGAGCAACTGCGCGAGCTGATGCCCGCACTGCTGACACTTGGAGACTATGATGCCAAGACGCGGACGGGACCCGCAATCTGGCTGCGATGCGTCATCGAGCCGGCGGTGCGGGCGGAGAAGTTCCCTGACCTTGCCTGGCCGGCAGACACCGTGCCCGTGATCTACATGCCGGGCGTGATCCGGCAGATGCTCCGGGCGGCAGAGGAATGCCCCGATAAGCTCAAGCCGCTGGTCGAACTTCAGTACCGAGGGACGGTCTGGACCCAGAAGAACGGGAAAGACTGGACCATTCGCGCGTTCCTGGTGAGCGACGACGGCGGGCTGGGCCTGGACGTGGCCGAAGACAAGCTTACCCTTCAGGCGATGCAGGGGGCACTGTCGGCACTGGCGGTGACGCCGGTGACACGGTTGGAGGGCAAGCGGCTGGAGGCCGAGGACTTCGACCGGCTGATGATCGGTGATACGCCACGCGATCTGCTGCTGTGGCTGGGCGATCTGGACGGTACCCGCGGGCGGTGGGATAGAGGTAAGTGGTCGGCGTTTCGCAGCCGTTGCCGGCAGGACTACGGCTTTGATCCGGAGACCGACGGCGAGATTATCGGCGGCGAGAAGCTCGGACAGCGCCAGGAGGCCTGGTGTGGTGTGTGGGAGCGGTTCGCAGAGTCGCCGGCACTGTACCCAGGTATATCGAACCTTCTGCGGCGGGCCAAGCCGAGGGGAACGCTGATCTTCGAAAAGGACCCCTGGCCGGATGAAAACGAGTCGATGGAGAATGCGCTTCTGGTGGAGTTGATGAACGTTGGTTCGATGAAGCCGACCGAAGCGCGGCAGCGCCTGCAGCAGTTGGAGACCGAACACGGGCCACGACGCAAATCGGTCTGGGCGCGGCTAGGCATGTGCCCACTGGCCAACGCCTTGGAGTACCTGGCGATGCTTGCCAAGCGGACGACGATGGCGCTCGGCGGCGATAATGCCGACGCAATGGCCACGCTCTATGCTGAGGGTGGGTATCTGGCCGACGACAGCGCGATGCGGACGCTGGCCTGCGTGAAGACTGCGGAAGACACTGCGGCCGTCCAGCAAGCGGTGCGATGCGTGTACCTGCCGTGGCTGGAAGATACCGCGAGGCATTTCCAACAATGCCTGGCGTCGAAGGCCCTGCCCGCAGTGGCGCAGCGGGAGCGTGTCGCAGCCGACACTGGCGAATGCATCCTGTTCGCCGATGGATTGCGGTTTGATATCGGCCAGCGGCTCACGGCAATGGCCGGAGAGCGGCGGTTAGAGGTGTCCGCCGGGTGGCGTTGGGCCGCGCTGCCCACGGTGACGGCAACGGCCAAGCCGGCGGCGTCGCCGGTTTCCGGCAAGCTTTACGGGGGGCGTTTAGAGGCCGATTTCTCCCCGGAGATAGCCGATGGCGGCGGCCGGCTGACCATCGACCGCTTCCGCCGACTGCTTTCCGACGAGGGATTTCAGATGGTCGGGCCGGGAGAGTCGGGTGACCCGCGGGCCACTAATGCTCGCGGTTGGGTGGAGTATGGCGAGTTCGACAAGCTCGGGCACAACCTCCAGGGGAAAATGACGGCGCAGATCGAAGACCAGTTGGAACTCTTGCTGGAGCGCGTCCAGGGGCTGCTGGAGGCGGGCTGGAAGCGAGTGCGCGTCGTAACCGACCACGGCTGGCTGCTGGTGCCCGGCGGGATGCCGAAGGTGCAACTGCCAAAGTACCTGGCGGAGAGCCGATGGTCCCGGTGTGCATCGATCAAAGACAGCTCTCATGTGGAGGTACCCATCGCAGGCTGGTCGTGGAACCCACACGAGCGATTTGCCTATGCGCCGGGTGTGTATTGCTTCGTCGCCGGACAGGAGTACGCCCACGGCGGCGCGAGCTTGCAGGAGTGCCTGGTTCCGGTCCTGACGTTTGCTTCGACGGATGCCCCAGCCGATGTGGTGGTCACGATCAGTGAGGTCCGGTGGGTAGGCCTGCGGTGCCGGGTGAGCGTCCAGCCGGCAGTCGAAGGACTACTGGCCGACCTTCGGACAAAGCCCAACGTCCCGGACTCAAGCGTTATGCAACCCAAGAAACCCAAGACCCTGGGCGCCGACGGAAAGGTTGCGCTGTTGGTCGACGACGATTCCCTTAAAGGGACAGTGGCCAGCCTCGTGATTGTCGATGCGTCCGGGCGCGTGCTCTGCAAGGAAGCCACTACCGTTGGAGGTGACGACTAACATGGAACTCGACCATCTGGACCAGCTCGCGGCATCGGTCTTCGACGGCTACCTCGTCCGCAAAGACCTCGTACGGCGGTACAGCCGGCAGTATCCTGTGCCGACCTACGTCGTAGAGTTTCTACTCGGGCGATACTGCGCGACGGTGAACGAGCAAGAGATCGAGGAAGGTTTGAAGATCGTGGAGCGGCAGCTACAGGACCGGACCGTCCGCACCAGTGACCAGGAGCTTTTCAAAGCCAACGCACGCAAGAAAGGCGCGGTAAAGCTCATCGACCTGGTGAAGGCCCGTTTGGACGCCAAGACCGACTCGTTCCTTGTGGAGCTTTCGAGCCTTGGATTGAAGGATGTGCGGATCGCCGATACCCTCGTCCACGAACACGAGCGAATGCTCAGCGACGGTTTCTACGCCGAAGTAACGCTGACGTACGATGCGGCTATTGCGGAGGAACGGCACGGCCGGCCATTCGCCATCGAGAGCCTGCGGGCGATCCAGCTCTCAAAGTCGGACGTACTGGTAACGCTCGGGAAAGGCCGCGAGCGGTTCACCACGTCGGAGTGGAAGGACTTCCTCCTTCGCTCGGTCGGTCTGGAGCCGGCGGCGATGTCGGATCGGGCTAAAATGGTGGTGCTCCTGCGGATGGTTCCATTCGTCGAGCGGAACTACAACCTCGTCGAACTTGGCCCCCGCGGTACGGGCAAGAGCCATCTATACCAGCAGATTTCGCCATACTCCCACCTGATATCGGGCGGGAAGGCAACGGTCGCGAAGATGTTCGTGAATATGTCCAGCGGGCAGCGGGGGTTGGTATGTCTCTATGACGTAGTGTGCTTCGATGAGGTGTCGGGCATCTCGTTCGACCAGAAGGATGGCGTGAACATCCTCAAAGGCTACATGGCCGCGGGCGAGTTCTCGCGCGGCAAGGAAAGCATCCGGGCGTCGGGTGGCATCGTGATGGTCGGTAACTTCGACGTGGACGTGGCGCAGCAACAGCGAATCGGCCATTTGCTCAGCCCGTTGCCGCCGGAGATGCGCAACGACACGGCGTTCATGGACCGGATCCACGCCTACGCGCCCGGCTGGGACTTCCCAAAGCTCAAGGCGGATGACCACCTGACAGACCACTTCGGCCTGGTGACCGATTACCTGTCCGAGTGCTGGGCGAAGTTGCGCGAAGGGACGCGGATATCAAAGCTGCAAGGCCGAGCGCACTGGGGCGGGGCGTTGAGCGGTCGGGATATCGAAGCAGTGAACAAGACCGTCAGCGGACTGCTCAAACTGCTCTTTCCCGACCCGGAGATGCCAATCCCCGATGAAGAGCTTAACTCCGTTGTGCGGATTGCTTTGGAGGCGCGCCGGCGGGTGAAAGAGCAGCAGAAGCGATGCCTCAAGACGGAGTTCCGCAACACCCATTTCAGCTATTTCATGGGCGTGAATGGTGTGGAGCAATTCGTTTCGACGCCGGAGTTGCACAGCGACGAAGCTATCGAAACCGACCCGCTACCGCCCGGGCAAGTCTGGGCTATCAGCCCTGGCGGCCAAGACGCGCCTGCTTCGCTCTACCGCATTGAAGCGACAAGCGGGCCGGGAAGCGGCGTGAAGATTCTCAATGCCCCGGTCCCGCCGCCGTTCCGCGAGAGCGTCCGCTACGGCGAGCAGAACCTGTATGCGCAGGCCAAGGAACTGGTTGGGGAGCGCGACCCTCGCAGTCACGAGTTTTCAGTGCAGTTGCGAGCAATGGATACGGATCGATCCGGCCACGGCCTTGGGCTGCCGGTACTGGTGGCGCTATGCGGAAGCCTGATGGAGCGAAGCACAAAGGGCGGCCTGATCGTGGTCGGCTCGCTCAACCTCGGCGGCTCGGTAGAGATGATTCCCAATCCGGTGGCCGTCGCCGAGTTAGCGGTCGAGAAGGGCGCAGCCCAACTTCTCATGCCGATTTCGGCGCGACGGCAACTGCTGGACTTGCCGGACGAAATGGCGACGAAGGTGAATATCGTATTCTACGCGGACCAGGCAGACGCCTTTATGAAGGCGATTCTCGAATGAACGGGGAGTTGCCGTCGAGCGTCATATCAAGTACCCTGTAGATGCAGGCCATGAACGACTAGAGGAATAAGAAGATGCTGATTACTTGGGAAACAGTAGCGGAGCAGCTTGCAGCCTATCTTCAGGGTCGTCGGACCCTGGCCGAGGTCGTGTCCTGGGCCCATGATGCCTTTAATGAGGGCGAGTTCGACGCGGCAGACATCGAGATCATTCGCGACGCAGTTGCTCGACTTGGCCTTGCAGACGTGACGGCATTTGGTCTCACGTGGGAGGATGCCGTCGCAAGGCTGGGCCGCCTTGGCTATCGGACAAGCGTCGATATTCAACCTACGAGAGCTTGAGACAAGCCTGATGGAAGAACGACTCTACCGACTGAGCCAGGAGGAACGCGGCGCCATGTTCGCATCTCCTCTGGCAAGGCTTCGACCTTCGCACGAACGGTTTCGTTCGGTCCTCTGCTGACGACAGATGGCTCCAAAGGTAAGCCGCCATTTCCTCGGGGGTTCGAAGGTGCTCGGGCACATCGTAGCGACTGGTCACAGTTTGGCTCGCAGACACTATGCCGAACTTTGACCCGAACTTCATCTCCATTTGTAAGTCGTCCGGTGTACCATGAAAAAGGAATACCAGGTATTTGATTTTCATAGTATAGTCCTTCCATGGTCCAACGGTTTCACATCCTCTCGCAGATCCGGCACGCCCTGTCGCGCAGCCGTGTGGTGACGCTCATCGGGCCGCGCCAGTGCGGGAAGACCACGCTGGCCCGGCAGATCGTTCCCTCGGATTCGCTCAACTATTTCGACCTCGAAGACCCGGCAAGCCTTGCGCGTCTGGCTGAGCCGATCACAGCGCTGGCCGATCTGCGCGGGGTGGTGGTAATTGACGAGGTGCAGCGTCGACCGGATCTCTTTCCGGTCTTGCGGGTGCTGGCCGACCGGAGGCCGCTGCCCGCCAGATTTCTTATTCTCGGCAGCGCCTCACCGGTGCTGCTTCGTCAATCTTCCGAATCGCTCGCGGGAAGGATCGAGACGGTCCCGCTTTCAGGCTTCAGTCTCGCCGAGGTCGGGGTCAACGCGCTGACACGTCACTGGCAGCGGGGCGGCTTTCCGCGCTCGTATCTCGCCCGTTCGCACGCGGACAGCCTGGCGTGGCGACGTCAATTCATCCAGACGTTTCTTGAGCGGGATCTCCCGCAACTTGGCGTGACCATCCCCGCGCCCGCGTTACGGCGGTGTTGGACCATGCTCGCGCATTACCACGGTCAGCGCTGGAATGCGGCCGAGCCGGCCAGATCGCTTGGGGTAAGCGAACCGACCGTCAGACGCTATCTCGATCTGCTCACGGGGTTGTTCATGGTGAGGCAACTGCACCCCTGGCATGCAAACCTCAAGAAGCGCCAGGTCAAGGCGCCGAAGGTCTATCTGCGGGACAGCGGCTTGCTGCACCAGCTTCTCGGCATCAGGACGGAAAGGGACCTATTTACGCACCCCAAGTGCGGCGCATCGTGGGAAGGGTATGCCATCGAAGAAACTCTCAAGGCCGTGCAGCCGGACGAGGCGTACTTCTGGGCGACACATACCGGCGCCGAACTGGATCTTCTCCTGTTCAAGGACAGGCGGCGACTTGGCGTGGAGGTGAAGCGGGCCGACGCACCCACCCTGACGCCGTCCATGCGTATCGCGCTTCACGATCTGCAGCTCGACCACCTCACTGTTCTATATCCTGGCGCAAGACGGTATGCGCTGGCCGAACGGGTCGATGTGGTGCCGCTGGCGGCCCTGGCTCAGGGCAACGCGGATGCCTTGTTTCCGGACAGGAGCAAGCCGATGAAGAGACGGTGACTGCTCAGATCACGTTCAGCTATGAAGATTACCTGCTGTTCTCCGATGACGGCCGACGACGTGAGCTGATCGGTCGATATTGGCGTCTACCTGTCCACCGACCAGACCAACGGCGGCATTACTGCTCATCTGTCGGCCTACCTGAGCCGCACGGTCAAATTCCCGATCGATGTCCGCATCCTCAACGCGATGCCGGTCGCCTTTCGCTTCCACGTTTTGCGCGGCGAGTGTCTGTTCAGTCGCGACGACGACCTCCGCACCGATATCATGGAGAATACGATGCGGCGCTATTTCGACATCGCCCCGGTGCTTCGCCACGCCACCAGAGAGGCCTTCGGCACATGACTCTGAACCCTGACCTTATCCGCGCATGAAACAGCTCTACCGACTGAGCCTTGCTGAACGCGGCGCGATTCGGGATCAGATCGCCGCCGGGCTTTTACATGAGCCCGACGTGCTCTTCGCCTACGTCTACGGCTCATTCCTCAAATCTGAAGCATTTTCCAACGTAGATATCGGCGTCTACCTCTCCAGCAGCCACTTTAACAACGCCCTGGCTGCGAATCTGTCGGCCCATCTGAGCGCCAAGGTCAAACTGCCGGTCGATGTCCGCACCCTTAATACGGCGCCGATTTCCTTTCGCCTGTACGTCTTGCGCGGTGAGTGTCTGTTCAGTCGCGACGACACCCTCCGCACCGGTATCATGGAGGACACCGTGCAGCGCTATTTCGACATCGCCCCGCTACGTCGCCACACCACCAAGGAAGCCTTCGGGGATGGCGAATCTGACGACTCTTGCGAGGGCTGATACATGGCGCTATGAGTACCGAATTATCGATGCTCGCGGAGATACTCGGCGGGCGGCAAGATGAGAACTCCTGCGAGCGTGCAACCATAATACGGCCCAAAGGCTTTCATGTCGCCGGTGAGTAGATGCGTGGCTTGACTGAAGATGGCAGCTTCCAGGATTGGTCGGTCGTTGTCCGGAAGCTCGAGACCGTAAGGTAGATGAGAGGACTCGGGTTGGAAGATCAGCACCTTTACATGACGAAGCAGCTCGTCCAGGGTAGCGTACTGAACAGGGGTATTCAGGTTACGACGGGCCTCTTCCTCCGCGTATACCGACGTGAGGAGCTGTATACCGACAATCTCCCACAAGCGCCGGAGGCCGGCATCGGATCGATAGGCTGCGGAAAACAGGACATTGGCATCCAGGAAGAGCCGGTCCACCCATCAATCCCCGGCCACCACATAGTGGGGGATAGCATCAGGATCTAGCCCCATACGCCTGACCTCTTCGCGCGCCTTCGCGTAGTCCTCAGCGTCAATCGCGTTCGAGAGGAGGAACTCCGCCCGACGTTTAGCCGTGTACATCTCAATCGGCATGACGGCGGCTGGACGGATCAGGACTCCGTCCTCTCGTTCTTCGACAATGACGAATGCGCCTTCTTCGATTCTGAGACGACGGCGGATCGCCGCCGGGATGACGATGGTTCCCCGCTTTCCCACCCTGCTCGTCTCTGCGATCACGAGTGTCTCCTTGCCTGATTATCTGATATTCAGATGATCTGACCATATAATAGGTTGAGTCAAGAGGGTTGTCAAGATGACACGGGGCAGCCCGGATAGGCAGGGTGATCGCGCTGCTCCACAGCGGCGTAGAAAGCGTCCATGTTGATGTGAATGATCCACCCTGGTCTGCTCCCCTGCTCGATTGCCATAAGCCAGCATGGACCTTACTACTCTCCTGGGCAGCAGAGCCATTCGCCATGAATAGTGACAAGTGTCCATTGTCGTAACGCGATCCTATCTCACCGTGATCCACATCGCCTTCCGGGAAGAGTGGGAGGAGCAGCGGCAATGATCTACGGGCTGAGGCTCTGTACCCCATCGACATCGGTTAACCTCTGATCAGTGCCTATAACGATAAATGAGCGAAGGCGAAAAATGAAGGCAAGTTCGATGAAGCCGACCTCGAGGTCATTCGCGACGTGGTTGCTCAGCTTGGCCTTGCGGATATGGCGGTCTTTGGCCTCACGACAGAGCCGATGCAAAGGCTGTGTAGTCGAAAGATCTCCGTCGCCAACCGTACCCAGTAATATATCCACGAGGGCCGCTGCGCCGCGAAGGTAAGTTGTCCCAATCGGGCTGCAGGTGTTGACGGGATCCATGTTGTGAGCTAGGCTAAGCGTAGTCATGTAGAGGACTAGACGCGCGCACAGTCAACATTCATGAAGCCAAGACCCACTTGTCCCGGCTCGTTGAGCAAGCCGTAGAGGGCCACGAGGTAGTGATCGCCAAGGCGGGAAAGCCGGCTGCGCGGTTGGTTCCGGCAAAGAAAACGCGAAAGACGCGGACGCTCGGCTTTCTGGCCGGCAAGCTCCTGGTACCGGAGGACTTCGACGCCCCGCTGCCCGAGGACGTGATCGGCGAATTTGAGGGATCGAGTCGTGCGCCTGCTCCTTGACACCCACGTGATGCTCTGGGCAGCCGCCCAAAGTCGGCTTGTCGTTCATCAACAGAATTCTAACCAAGGAGGACTCGCAGATGAAACAGATTCTCACATTCACCGGTACCGTCACGAGCGCGCTGCTGTTCAGCACATGGGCCTTTGCCCAATACCCAACGCCCATCATCCCGACGGTGCCGACGATCTCGGACATCCAGAGGGGGGTTGAGCAAAAGGCGGCGGAGGAACAGGGGAAAGCGGAAGGGAAGGTCAGAGAGGCCATGGAGAAGGCGGCCGAGAAAACGAAGAAAACCGCAGACAAGGCGGCCGCGAAAATTGAGCAGGCGCAGAAAAAAGCCCAGCAGGAGAGGGAGAAGGCCGCGGCGAAGGCCGAGCAGCAGAAGCGTAAAGCAGAGACCAAGGCGATCCAGATGCAGGGGAAAGTCAAGGAACAAACAGAGAAGGCGCTCGATACGGCCACGGGGCACGTAGAGAAAGCCGAAACAAAGACCTCACGGGAGATCGAGAAGGCCGAAAAGAAGCTCTTAGGAGAAGAGAAGTAAGTCCCGGAATTCAAACGGTGTGCAAATAGAACAAAGAATGTATAAGCATCAGTAAATATCGAAGCCGCCGCGAACCTCTGACTCAGCCAGTTGATTGCCATATGCCTTCAGAACGATCTCATAGTGCCCCGGCGGGAATTGACCGCCGGTTCCAATTGGAACGGTGTCGACAGGGCCAATAACAAGGGCTGCCGGGTCATCAGCACCCCACGTGGCCTCAACGACACCACCCGCGACAGAATTACCACCTGCATCATAAGTCGTCCCATGGACTACGAACCTGATTGAGCGGCCTGGAGGTACACGAGACTTCAGTCGCGCTTCCCAGTACAGCCAGAGTTGTTTTCCGCGCGGAAAGCTGCTGCCGTATGAGCGGTTTTCGTAAGGTGGAATCTCGCCCCGAATTGTGCGAGGGGTCCACGTGTTCCGATCAAACGGCTTCGCCCCCGGATACCATGCAAATACCCTCACTTCGGATTCGCCGATTTGGCCTATCGAGCAGAACGTGTTCATGTGATGCTCATAACACAGATGATCCCTGACCGCCGGTACGGTCGCAAGTGCAGCCCCTGCCGCAATCAGGGAAACGACCACAGCAATGTGGACCACCATCATTCGGCGCCGGTGTTTCTGCGCGGAGTTCGAAGATTCGGGATTCACTGACGCGTTCCTTTGCAGCCGCCCAGATGCCTCACTGTGGTTTCGCTGATCTGTACAGCACCAGCCTGAGGCCACCGACGGACGATTCGGCTGAGTCCAGACGAAAGGTTTCGTAATCTGATTGCCTTCATCGACCCCCGCAGCGTTGCCGATTCTGCATTATTGTTGTGCACACTCTAGCGTCATCCGTCGGATGACGTCAAGGTATCTATCTCCGGCAGGCTTTGACCGTGTGCGATCATAATCGTTGCACTCATCCTGCTGATGGTAGATTTCGATTGGACACCTGTCATTACCGATGATAAATTCCTCTGGTGTGGCGACTGAAAATTCCCCGCCCATTAAGAAGAGACCACCAGGTAACGGGCACCTGAGTAGTGGATGGAGTTCCACCCTGGCACGGCAATCCCAGGAGCCCTGAGCGGGTGACTGCCCCGGATTTCCTGGTGAGAAGACACCTCAAAGTCATAAGCGAGGTATCATGCCGGACCCGAAGGAACAGAAACCAAACCTCCCCCTGATAGGTGTGGTCCTGCTGGCAGCGACGGTAGGCGGGGTCTATTTTTATGGAAAACCATTTGAAAGTTTCCGACCCCGCGAGGGCGTGATCGAAACGTCGTCTACCCTCGGCCCCCAATTCGTTCCCGCACGGCTGTGGGAGGACCCCTTCAGTGCAGTTTCCAAGAAGTTCGGGCAACAACCTGACCAAAAAGGGCCGATGGGGATGTTTCAGTACGCTCCAGATCACTTCGCGGATCATTTGAAGAAGCAGATCAAGAAACAGGCTAAAGAGCATGGCAAAGTCACGATCATGCCGGTCATGGTCTTTGGCGGCCCGTATGCGGAGCAGATTGAAGACCGTCGTCGCAAACGCTATGCCGTGCTGTCCGCTCTAGCCGTATCCGACTATGAGCCGGTCGACGGTGAGCACATCGACTATGTGCAAATCCCTTGGGATCCCTGGCCCTTGAATTCGAATAAACAAGCTGACAACGCTCACCGCTGTCATCTTAATCCATCCTCGCCTAGGTCTCGTTCCCCGAAAGGGTGTCTGGTCATACCCTATGAGTGGCTGCTGCCTAAGGATAAGAAGTTAAGATCTCCAGGTAGCGTTTCTGAACAGCACGGGGCAGTATTACTGTTGTGGCTTGATAACAACCTGTTCGACGATCAGCCATTGTTGCGATTGGAGCACTTGATTAAGCAGGCCATTGACAAAGGTTCAAAGGACACACTCAGCATTAAGATCATCGGTCCTGCCGGCTCCACCACGCTCCATGCGATGGTACAAGAGGCGTTTAAGTTTAAGAAGGTACCCCCAGCGCTCACGTCGTTAAAGTCAAGCGAGATTTACTCCCCCAATGCCACTGTCCCCAACACGCTGCTGATTCCAGAGAACGACACTCCGAAACAGTTCTTACGCTGTCTTTCGGTAGACGATGAGGTAAGAGGCAAGCAGGACAAGGTCAAGGATATTGCGGGAGAAACCATTGCCGAGGCATTTAAAAAGCTCAAAATAACGTTCCAACGCACCATCCCAACCGATAACGATCTCGCATGCTCTCTGAAAGAGGAGCTCGCCCGACGCCGCGTTAAGTGGGAAAAACCAAAGGGTCCAGAGGAGAAACCCAAGAATTATATCGCCCTGATCGCGGAATGGGACACATTTTATGGCCGCAGCCTGCCTGCGACGTTTTTCAGAGCCTTCACCGGCCAGAATGACATAACCTGGGAAGACGCCTGCTACAAGTACGGTATCTGTCGGTACAGCTATATGCGTGGACTTGACGGCGAGACGCCGCTCCAGGAGAAAGAGGCGGCCAAAACAAGTAAGGAGGCGGGCGAGGTCAAGAGGGATTCACAGACGCTGGAAAGGGCTATTGGTAACAGCCAATTCGACTACCTCCGCCGTCTTGGCTCACGTATTGAGCGAGAGATGGAAGACATGAACGGGAATGTGCAGGCCATCGGAGTACTGGGGAGCGACGTGTACGATAAGCTTCTCATCCTGCAGGCGCTGCACGACCGCTTTCCATCGGCGCTGTTTTTCACTACCGACCTCGATGCCCGCTATACGCATCAAGCCCAATCCAAATGGACCAGGAATTTGATCGTGGGCTCGGGTTTCGGGCTGGAACTCGCTCCAGGCCACCAGCGTGGAATACCGCCGTTTCGAGACAGTTATCAGACTGCAGTGTTCTACGCCGTCCAGGTAGCGCTTGAGAAACCTTCACAGGCACAGGCTGACCGCTTAACACCAAGGCTCTTTGAGATCGGCAGACGGCAGCCGTTCGACCTGAGCGTAGATCAGGATCCCCAGGATCACAAGGATCCTAATCTTGTCCATCCGGCAGTACTCACAGGGCAGAAAAGTGTGAGATTCATCATTCAGATTGTCGGTTCCATCTTCGTGCTGGCCCTCCTGTTGCTTTGGATGGTCAGCCGGCTGGGCAAAAGTCGCCTCATTCGGTCAGGTATCGTCGTTGTAACCCCCATCGCCTTGATCAGCGCGCTAGTGACCTGGCAGGATGCCCAAAAAGGCGAGCCATTGGATCTGTGGGAGGGGATCAGCCTTTGGCCGTCTGAGGCCATCCGCCTGTATGCCCTGTTCCTGGCTGTGGGGTTTATAGTGCGAGGCATCTGCTCGCTTCGGAATAGTAATAAGCAACTCTCTGAACGGTACGACCTAGATATAAAGAGCGAGCCTCCAGTGAGCCGAAAAGCTGTCGACGACCAGCGGTCGGAAGAGCTCAGCGTGCAGCAGTTGTGGGCATGGTACCGAGAGGATAGTAGAGGTTGGCCCAAACGTGTCCTGGTTTCCTCTGTGCTGTATTGGTGCTTGATTGTGACAATTTTTCTAATCTTTGCAAGTGACTTTCCCGTGCCGCCGGGTCGTGGCGAGGTCAGTTTTTGGAGCGACCGAGTGATTGTACGACTTGCCGTATCCAGCTTGATTGTGTTGATATTCTTTGTGGTGGATGCGACACGTCTGTGTCGCGGGTTCATTGAGCGGTTGGTCGGAAAGCCATGCGAGTGGCCTCCGCAGACTCTGAGGAAGTTCGCCGATCAACATGGTATGAGCGCGCACCCGGATGATCTACGCGAGTGGCTGGACATCCAACTGATTGCCGGACGGACCCGGGTGGTCGGGCGTCTTGTCTATTATCCGTTCATCGTGCTGTTGCTCATGATCGTGGCCCGCAGCCCCCTGCTTGATCGATGGAGTCAGCCGTGGTTTCTTCTCTTGGTATTTGGGCTCAATGCTGCCTGGGTTATAGGCTGCGCTATCGCACTCCGGAATAGGGCCGAAAAGAGTCGGCGGCGGGTACTTGATACATTGAACCGGAAGGTGTTTCAGTTGCTGGGAAGTGAGGCAGATCAAATCGAGCGGATCCGGTTGCTCATTAAAGAGGTCGAGGCGAACCGCGACGGAGCCTTCTGCCCCATCAGCGAGCAGCCCGTCGTCAGGACTCTCCTGTTCTTCCTCGGGGGATCTGGGGGACTGGTACTCCTTGAGTACCTGATCCAATCACGCTAACGTTACGTGGACGTGACCCCCGTCGCCCGCGTCATCGCCACAAATCCGGATCGATGGCACGCTGCTTGGCCAGCGCTTTATTGAAAGCTGCTGTCTCTTCCCGCGTCCATGATCCGACCAGCGTATCCAGATCGTGGTACAGGACCATTTCGCTCTTCTTGCCTCGCACTCCCACGCTTTTCTCCAGTAGTCCGATAACCACCTTGTTGATACTCGCGTGCTGCTCGTCGGCCTTCTGGCGGATGATCCGAGTGAGCTCAGGCGGAAGGTTGCGCAATGTGATTGCCTTCATTGGCGTCTCCTGTACCGTTGCAAATGATGCATCATTATGATGCAATTCTAGCGTCATCTACCGGGTAGCGTCAAGATTCCTCATGGCACTTTTCTCGGGAAGCACCCGTTCCGGTCCAGCCTACCATTTGGTTCACTTGCGACGCCTTCGCTTTGCTCAACCATACCAGCACCAGCCTTGCATCTCGCTCGCAGTAGCCTTAAGCAGTTGCGGCGATTTTCCGGCGTTTCCAATGGCTTGTCAAGATTTTCAACCGCGAAATATCGCTTGTCGCATGGGGCGGGTTCGCCTATGATGAAGGCGAGATTATTGACGTATATCAGCTAACCGACGGAGGGACGCACTGCAGTGAGATCTGACGCGATAGTTGCCGATCTGAACCCCCGACAAGCGGAGGCGGTCCTGCACACCGAGGGGTCGCTCCTGGTGCTGGCGGGGGCCGGATCGGGGAAGACCCGGGTGATCACCAGGCGGATCGCCTACCTGATCGACCACTGCGGGGTCCCGCCCTGGAACATCCTGGCGGTCACGTTCACCAACAAGGCCGCCGGTGAAATGAAGCGGCGGGTGGCGGATCTGCTGAGGCAAGCTGACATCAGCCCTGCCCTGAGCACTCCAGCCGCATCCTTCGACAAGCTCAGGACGAACGGCTGGGGTGTCGAAGGGGTCTGGGTGGGGACGTTTCATTCCACCTGCGTCCGGATTCTGCGGAAGCATGGCGCGGCGCTGGGCCTGAAGAGTTCCTTCGTCATCTATGACGAGGGCGATCAGATGAGCCTGATGCGGGATTGCCTGCGAGCGTCGGGCCTGTCCGAGCGCGCGACCAACCCTCGCGCGATCCTTTCCCGCATCAGCCGCGCGAAGAACGAGCTGCTCTCCGCCGAGGAGTATGCGTTGCAGGCCAATGACCGGATGGAGGAACGGACCTCCAAGTTATACCTCTTATACCAGGAGCGCCTGGATGGCCTGCAGGCGCTCGACTTTGACGATCTGCTCATGGCGACGGTGCGCCTCTTCGAGCAACATCCCGAGGTGCTGGCGGCCTACCAGGATCTCTGGCGCTACATCCTGGTGGACGAGTATCAGGATACGAACCACGCCCAGTACCGCCTGATCCATCTACTGGCGAGCCAATACGGGAACCTCTGCGTGGTAGGCGACGACGACCAGTCGATCTATCGGTGGCGCGGCGCCGACCTGAACAATATCCTGGACTTCGAGCGGGATCATCCCGGCTGCGCCGTGATCCGGCTGGAACAGAACTATCGATCGACACAGCAGATCCTCCAAGGCGCGGGGGGGGTAGTAGCTCACAACTACGGTCGGAAGGGAAAGACCCTGTGGACCGAGAACGAGGTCGGAGATCCGATCGTGCTGTACCGAGCCCTCGACGAAAACGATGAAGCGCTCTTCGCCGCCCGGACCATCCAAGGTCGGGTGGCCGCCGAGGAGACAGGGTACGACAACTACGCAATCTTCTATCGGACGAACGCGCAGTCCCGAGTCCTGGAGGAGTCGCTACGGCACGCCTTGATCCCATATGTCATTGTGGGCGGGCTCCGCTTCTATGAACGGAAAGAGATCAAGGATCTTTTGGCCTATTTGCGCTGGGTAGTTAATCCCGCCGACAGCGTCAGCTTTAAGCGGCTTGTGAATGCGCCGGTACGCGGGATCGGACCGGCCACGATCGCCAAGCTCGAACTGTTGGCGATGCAAGAGAAGACGACAATCTGGGAGGCGTGCCGACGCGCTGCGCAAAAGAAGCTGTTCAATACCAAGCAACAGGCGGCCATGGAGGGATTGCTGCACCTTATTGAAGAGGTGAGGGCAAAATCCGGCTTCATCCCGATTTCAGACCTGATCGCGGAGCTGATTACCGGATCCGGGTATGCTGCAGAGTTGGAACACGAGCGAACGCCGGAGGCCGAGAGCCGTCTGGAAAACTTGAAGGAGCTTGTGACCGCCGCCCAGGAGTTTGCGGAGCGTAATGCGGACGGTGGGCTGCCGGCGTTCCTCGACTCCGTCGCCCTGATCAGTGACCTCGACGAGTACGCCGAAGGCCGTGGCGCGGTCACGCTCATGACGCTCCATACGGCCAAGGGCCTGGAGTTTGACACCGTCTTCATGGTCGGGCTGGAGGAAGGAATCTTCCCGCACGCCTTTGCGATGCCCGACGAGCGGGAGCTGGAGGAGGAACGCCGGCTCTGTTATGTCGGTATGACCAGGGCCAGGCGACGGCTCTATCTTGCATCGGCGCGACAGCGACGCCTGTACGGTAATAGGAGTTTTAACCTGCCGTCACGGTTCCTGGATGAAATCCCGTCCGAAGTCGTGCAGGTCCGCGATCCGTGGGAATCCGGGGCCAGGAGCGCATCACTCTCCACCTTTCCAGAGCGCCACGATGACGAGCCGTTCGTCGATCGCCTGTATCCGGGAGCCCGCATCCGGCATCCCGACTTCGGCATCGGAGTGATCCGGGAACGGAGCGGCAGTGGGGACGATCTGAAGGTGGTCGTGAGGTTCAATGGCGCCGGTGAAAAGAAGCTCATGGTTAAGTATGCCCAACTCGAGCAGGCGTAAGTGAGTCCGGCCATGATCGGCGCACATTCAGTAGAAGCCGGCAGCCGCCCTACCGGTCACCGGTGGACGGATCCGGCCACGCTCGATGCCGGGATCAGGGCGCTGGTGATCTCCAGTGTGGGCCTGATGGCGACCTGTATCATACAGATTGCGGTGGTATGGGTTGGACAAAGTGCGGCGCTCCTGGCCGATGCCCTTCACAACCTGGTCGATGTCTTTACATCGATTCCGCTCGGGATCGCATTCGCCCTCTCCCGCCGTTTGGCGAATCGACGGTTTACGTACGGCTACGCCCGCGCCGAGGACATCGCCGGGGTGACCATCATTCTGTTTATCGCGGCCAGCGCCGTACTGGCCGGCTATGCCGCACTGTACAAGTGGTCGAGCGGGGCGCCAACAACTCACCTTGGGCTTGGGATGGCGGCAGCCTTGGCCGGGGCTATCGGCAATGAGCTGGTTGCCGTGTATAAGATCCGGGTAGGGAAAGCGATTGGCAGCGCGGCGTTGGTGGCTGACGGCCAACACTCCCGCGCCGATGCGCTGACCTCTGTCGGGGCCTTTTTCGGCATCCTTGGAGTGTTTTGGGGGTTTCCCTGGGCAGACCCGCTCATGGGCCTCCTGATCAGCGCAGCTATCCTGTATATCACCTGGGAGGCCGGCCATGAGGTATTCGCGCGCATCATGGATGCCATCGAGCCGGAAACGGTCAATCAGATCGAGCGGATAGCCGGCGCCGTCGCCGGCGTGTACCGGGTCGATGAGGTGCGAGCCCGCTGGATCGGACACCAGGTGATGATCGAGCTGTCAATCGAGGTCGGCCCACGCTTGACCGTCGCCGAAGGACACCAGATCGCTGAGACCGTGCGGCACGAACTGTTCCATCACATCCCCCGGCTGGCCGACGCCCTCGTGCACGTCAACCCCGCGTGGGAAGGGGCCGATCCATACCACGCCCTGACGGCCGACCATCAACCGGATTCTCGGATCCCGTCAACAACGAAAAGGAACATACCGTGAAAATCACGCTTAAAGAGGTCGAGCATGTGGCCAGGCTGGCCCGCTTGGAGCTGACCGCGGAGGAGAAGGAGCGGATGCGGGCTCAACTCGACTCGATTCTGAGCTACATCGATAAGCTCAATGAGCTGGATACGTCGGCCGTCGAGCCGACCTCCCACGTTCTGCCGATGACGAACGTCTTCCGCGAGGATCAGGTCACGCCCGCGCTCTCTCAGGAGGCGGCTCTGGCGAATGGGCCGGACCGCCACGACCTCTTCTTCCGGGTCCCGAGAATCCTGGAGGAGTAACGCCGTGGACCTCTCCCGACTCACTATCCACGAGATGCAGGAACTGCTCGCGAGGCGCGAGGTCAGCGCTGTTGAACTTGTCCGCTCGGTGCTGGATCGGATCAGGCGCCTCGATGGACAGGTCATGGCGTACACCACCCTGACTGAGGAGACGGCCCTGAAGCAGGCTGAGGCCGTCGATCGGTTGCGCGCTGCCGGAACATCTCTCCCGCCATTAGCCGGCATTCCGCTGGCGATCAAAGATGTCATCTGCACACAAGGGGTGCGAACCGCCTGCGCTTCCAAGATCCTGGAACCGTACGTGCCGCCCTACGATGCCACGGTCATCCGGCGGCTCAAGGCGCAGGAGGCGATCTTGCTCGGGAAAACGAACATGGACGAGTTCGCCATGGGCTCCTCGACGGAGAACTCGGCCTTCTTCCAGACGCGCAATCCCTGGGCGCTCGACTATGTCCCAGGCGGCTCTTCAGGCGGCTCTGCGGCCGCCGTGGCGGCGGATCTCTGCGCCGCTGCGCTCGGGAGCGACACAGGCGGCTCGATCCGGCAGCCGGCGAGTTTCTGCGGCATCGCGGGTCTCAAGCCGACCTACGGCCGGGTCTCCCGATACGGCCTGGTGGCCTTCGCCTCATCTCTCGATCAGATCGGCCCCTTTACGAAAGATATTCGCGATTGCGCCATCATGCTGCACACGATCGCCGGGCACGACCACTACGATTCGACCTCAGCGGACTTGCCGGTTCCCGATTACTGCGCTGCTCTGACCGGAGACGTTCAGGGGGTACGTATCGGGATTCCCGACGAGTATTTCGTCGAGGGAATGGACCCGGAAGTTGAGGCGGCCGTCTGGACGGCGATCCGAACACTGGAGGAACTAGGCGGAAGGCAGGAAAAGGTCTCGCTCCCCAGCACCCCGTACGCCATCGCGACCTATTACCTGGTGGCAACCGCCGAGGCCAGCAGCAACCTCGCCCGATACGACGGGGTCAGGTACGGCTATCGGACCTCGAAGCCGGCCGACCTGTTGGAGATGTACCAGCGGAGCCGGCGAGAGGGCTTCGGGCCTGAGGTCAAGCGCCGGATTATGCTTGGGACCTATGCCCTGTCAGCCGGTTACTACGATGCCTACTACCTCAAGGCCCAGAAGGTCCGGACATTGATTCGTCGTGACTTTGAGCGGGCCTTTGACACGTGCGAGGTGATCGCGACGCCCACCTCGCCGACGCCGCCGTTCAAGTTCGGCGAGAAGATGGATGATCCGCTCCAGATGTACTTGTCGGACATCTTCACGATCTCGGTCAACCTGGCAGGTCTGCCCGGCATCTCGATTCCGTGCGGGTTTACCAAGGCGGGACTGCCGATTGGGCTTCAACTGATCGGCAAGCCGTTCGATGAGGCGACAATCCTGAAGGTGGCACACGCCTATGAGCAGGCGACCGACTGGCACCGCCGGACGCCTCCGGTGTAAGATGATGCGAACGGCGGCAGGCCAACTCTTCATAGCGCTTCTCCTGGCGGTCAGTCTGCTGCCGTACCAGGTATCGGCCGCAAATAACGACCTGGTGATCCTCAAATCGGAGCGCTGGATCGATACCCTCAAGGGTACAATCAAGAATATGAGCGCCAATCGGGCGGAAGAGGTCGTCATTGTCGTCCGGTTCTTCGACGGGACAGCCGCCCCCGCCCGGCCGTACAGGCGGAAGCATACCACGCGGCAGGAGTTGGGCCGGCAGACGGTCAAACTCCCTCCACTTGACTCCGGCCAGGAAGCGCCCTTCGAGGTCGAGATCACCGAGCAGCACCGCAGCGCAACATCGTTCAAGTTCGAACCCCACGCCATCTGGCGCGCGATGAGTCGGGCTCGCTCCGGAGGGCGCTAGCCGGATGTTCTACTTCGCCTACGGCTCGAACATGGAGCGATTCCAGCTCAAGCGGCTCTGCCCGAAGGCAAAGTTTGCCGCAGCGGCGACCCTTACGGACTACGAGCTGATCTTCTCCGGGAATACCCCGATGTGGGGCGGCGGGATCGCGGATATTCGCGAGCGGTCCGGGAAAACGGTTGAAGGCGTGGTGTGGGAGATCAGCGAAGCGGAACGAAAGGTGTTGGACGAATACGAAGGGTACCCCGATCTCTACCTTCATAAGGAGATTCAAGTACGGAGCCGCACAGGCAAGGTGATCGCGGCGTTCGCATACATCATGGAGAATCCGGCCAGAGAGATGCCGCCTTCAAAACGGTATAAGCAGTTGCTGATCAGCGGTGCCGAGGAACACGGACTGTCCGACGAGTACATCGACTTTCTCGAGTCGATCCGCCCTCTGACATAGCAAGGGATCGAAACATGATACTCAACACTCAACACTCAACACTCAACACTCGATTTGAGGCGGTCATCGGGCTCGAAGTGCATGCCCAGCTCCTGACCAGATCAAAGATCTTCTGCGGCTGCAGCACCGCCTTCGGCGCCCCGCCGAATAGCCAGACCTGTCCCGTCTGCCTTGGGATGCCGGGCGCGTTGCCGGTCCTGAACAAACGGGTAGTGGAGTTCGCCATCAGGACTGCACTCGCCTTGGGGTGCGACATCACGCCCGTGTGCCGCTTCCATCGAAAGAATTACTTCTACCCCGACATGCCGAAGAACTATCAGATCTCGCAGTATGAGCTTCCGCTCGCCTGGCGAGGGTCCATCGACTTCCCTGCCGATGGAACGACCAGGCGCATCCGGATCCATCGCCTCCATCTCGAAGAGGACGTCGGCAAGCTGCTGCATGCGGGCACGCTCCAGGCGGCAGACTATAGCCTGGTGGACTTTAACCGCAGTGGCGTGCCGTTGATGGAGATCGTCAGCGAGCCCGACATCCGCACCCCGGAGGAGGCCGCCGAATATCTCCGCCAGCTTCGGGCAATCCTCGTCTACCTGAAAGTCTGCGACGGCAACATGGAGGAAGGCAGCCTGCGTTGTGACGCCAATGTTTCCCTGCGGCGCGCCGGAAGCGAGGAGTTGGGAGTCAAGGCTGAGGTGAAGAATATGAACTCCTTTAAGAGTGTTCAGAAGGCCTTAGCCTATGAGATCCAGCGACAGACACAGGTCCTTGAAAAAGGGGGAAAGATCGTCCAGGAGACACGGTTGTGGGACGC
>JAGWQH010000047.1 GCA_028870115.1 Candidatus Methylomirabilota bacterium | reverse complement strand
GAGCGTGACCCTTTTCGAGAAAACGCCCATTGAACAAGCGCTTGCGCTGGTCGATTACGAAACGCCAGAGAGCGATGACGCTAACCAATTGATTTTACGCCTCTGACGTTGGGACAGTAGTGGAATTTTATCTTCATGCTGTTCTCTCCATTCCTTCCAGAGTCCGTAGTGCCTTTCCTCTTCTCTTGCGGATAAATGATAGCACCGTCCTGAGCACGACGCCACGGCAGTCATTGCAGTTCATACTTTCCGATATTCTTTGAGGCCGAACGCAGGGCCGAGCCGCCGCGAAGCGGTCGATTTCGTGCTCCTGGTTCTCCCAGAGCGGAGGACGGGAGAACGCTGAGTTGAGAGGCGGCGTTTACGCTATGCGAAAGAACGATTCGTTAAGCACATTCTCTCTGTGTATCTAACCTATTGGTTCTTGCATAAGTAATGGAAAACGAACTGCACAACTATCCGTTCAGCCTGAGCTTGTCGAAGGCTGATCCGCGCATGGTTCGACGGGTTCACCATGAGCGGAATGGAGACATCTACAGCCTGCATTACTTATGCAAGGATCAATAAATGGTCGCTGTCCCTATTTATTCCCTTTTGCGGACAGTGTCATCGCACCCTGGCGTGATGACCCCTTCCCGGATTACGACACTGAACCTGTGATGATGTACGGGAACGGGTAAGACCATCGCGACAGGAGCGGTCTGCCGACGTGCGGCCCTGCTCGCAGCAAAACGGGTCCGCTTCGGGCTCAGATCGGCCTCGGCGCCGTAACACGCGTGATCCCACTTTAATCTTGACTCTCCAACCTGATTCTCGCATACTTTCCACCATGAATTCGCTTCTTCATGCGGCCTCCACGGGCGCGTGCCCGTACCGCCCGAAAAGCGATTTGTTATCAGTTTTCTTATCAGCCAATGGGCGCTAGAGGGGAGTACTTTACGTAGGAGGGCCAATGTTGGCATCGCTCCGGTCGGCTGTGCTTGGTGGTTTCGCAAGCCTACTGTTCGCCGGCTTCCTTCTCCTGGCTTGGGCGCCGAGCGTCGGAGCGACGCTCTACTGCAACCGCCCGGACTTCGAACTAACGCCAAACTCTGGTCCTCCGTTCGATTCCGTCGGGTTCCTGAACAACGGGTGCACGGCGTTCCTGATCGACAGGGATCACATCGCCGCGGCGGCGCATTGCTTCGTCGACGCGACTATGGCTACAGGGGCGTGGCAAACTGGGCTCCGGTTTTACCCGAAATTCCATCCCAACCGAGTAGTTTCCGATCGCAAGCACGTTCCTCGTGGAGACGTGGCGCGGGCGGTCGTTGGCTCCCGCGTCTCGGGGGGCGGCATGAGCGACGGGATAGACTGGGGAATTGCGAAGATCGATAAGTGGTCGGACGTCGCGGGAACGAACCAGACGCTGATTCCGCTGGCGAAGTCGATTCCGCCGCTTGGCGCTCCCCTTGTCAACGCCGCCTATACGCGAGCCCACTTCCCGTTCAACGCTCCGGACATGGTGTGGGACACAACGACCTGCGGCTGGGTGGGCGAGACTGCCCCGGGAAAAAATGATGGCGGGGCTTGGGCGATCTACCGCCATCCCGCCCCGCTCTACGATGGGGTCCACGAGGACATCGTCGGGTGCAACTCTCGCTGGATGGCGGGGACGATTCATACGAACTGCTCCCTGAACAAGGACGATCATGCCCTCCTGATTCACAACTGCGATACGATTGGCGGCTCCTCCGGCTCCCCGCTTTTCCACAAGAACTCCCTTGGGGACTGGGAAGTCATCGGCTTGATTAACGGCGGCGGCACGGATGCGACGAAGAGCGCGAACGACTTTTCCCTGAAGACCCCCGCCTGTGCGCAGGACACGCCGCAGAACACCGACAACATCGGGCCTAGCGTCGAGCGATTCGGGGATGCGCCGCGCTTCGCGTCGAGTGTCGCGGTGGGGAGAAGTCCGTACTCGCCCTCCATGACCGCGGTCTTTGCCGTCGACGCGGACCGCAACAGGGTCGTCTGGAGGGTGCGGCAGGGGGATACCCCGTCGTACAAGGGTACATTCAGCTACTGGCTCGACATCGGGTCGCCGGTCCCTGGGGTAGCGCTGACGAAGGTAGCCACCTGCTCGCTCGATCCAGGAGGGCACCCGCAGGTCTTCGTGATCGCGGCGGGATCGATCTACACCCTCTCTCCAGAGCCGAGCGGAAAGTGGGGGTCGTGGACCCATATCAGCCCACCAGTACAGGGGCTCCACTTCCTCGACGTGGACGCCCTCTCGCTCAGCGGGAACCAATGTCAACTTTACGCCGTCGGAGAGGACGGGGTTGTCTTCACGCGGACGGCGGTCCCCGGAGGGGCGACCGGCAGCTGGAGCCTCGTGAAGCCGGGGAGCTTCCGCTCGATCTCGGTGCTGACGTACGCCGACAAGAGATGGCTCACGATGGTCGACGCAGCGGGGGACCTATGGCGGATCGCATCGGTGGGATCGGGGTGGAGCGATGCGGTGAAGCTCTCGCGTCCGCCGGGTGTGACGGGGTGGATCGATGCGGACATGACATGGGACGAGGCGACACGTGGGTTTCTCGTCGCAATCCCGAAGGGAGGAGGCAACCGGTTGTGGTTCATGCCGATGTACGGAGACAAGGCGTGGATGGAGTGGAGGTACTTCGACACGCACCTCTGGGCACCGAATGCGAAAAAGCCTCAAGACGCACCCAGGTTCGAGACCGTGACGGCTTCACGGTGGATGGAGGACACGCCGTGGGTGACGTCACCCGTGATCTTCACGACGGACAACTACGGCAATGTGTACTTCATCGAGTACACGCGAGTGGGGACACCGAGGTGGGTGTTGGACTGGAAGTCCTTCTACCACGAGTTCATCCCATACTGACCGGGCTCGCGCCCCTCGGGTAAAGCGATCTGGGCTTGGTGAGCCTGGGGTCTGGCCAAGGCATCCAGTTGATTTTTATGGTTTAACGTTCCAAAGATAGGTGTTTTCAGGGCCTATATCCTCTTTTTCGGCCCCGAAAAGAGCGTTATACAGAGCCGGTCCCTCCCGGACCTGATATTCTTCACCGCCTTCTATCACTTCTCTCCCTTTGGCTCGAAAGCCCAAAAGTGCTTTCACCTTCTCAGCAAAGGGTCTGCTCCCCACCGCGATACTGCCCGTCCATTCCTCCTTGAGGAGGAATTCTCTCTTATTGCATCGATGGGTGATATGCCAGATATAGCCTGGAATATAATGTCGCTTCGCTCTCGCCATAGACTCTTGGGAAAAACAGCCTTTTTACCCTCGAAAAACGTGTTATAGGCCCATTTCATGGGGTCACTTCAGCACTATTCGATCCGATATCAGATACTTGCCGTGGCCCGACCCCATTAATTTTTCCCATGGTTTTCTTGTCCCCTTGACTGGTGGTCGGTGTGCTGTCTAACGCAGGGCTCAGCCCCCGCGTAGCGGTCGGTTTCGCGCCCCTGGTTCTCCCGGAGCGGAGGAAAGGGGGAACCGATTATCCGATGGACGGATAAGTACAGCACAGATTGTTAGACACGGTCAAGACGAAACAATAGCTTGACGTAAACTATAAGGTTTCATTACAGCCAACAAATGATTAATAATGAACTACCCCGCAGCAAGCTACGGGGTCTTGTCTTCTGTTCTGGCCCGTCATTCCGTGCTTGACACGGAATCCAATCGGACCTTCTGGATACCGGCTTTCGCCGGTATGACGAACTCGCGGTAAGCCGCGGGGCATGAACCCTGGTAGATTCAAGTCACGGAGTTCCCAATTTGAGACGCCTCATATGCAATCCGCGGATGGAGCACTGGAAGCTGACCACTGCGAGCTGAATCATGAAGATCGACGTCGTTATCAAGGTGGGTGGGAGCCTAGGAAAGTGGGGCGGGCTGGGGAAGCTGCTCGATTCCATCCAGCGGTGGAAGGGTACTGCCAACGCATTAGTGATTCCGGGTGGCGGGGTGTTTGCCGACCTAGTGCGGGCAGAGTATCGCCGAGTGCGACTCACCGATCACGCCGCGCACCGGATGGCTATCCTGGCGATGGATCAGTATGGTCTTGAGCTTTGTGACCTCGCCACACAGGCTGCGCCGGCCTCCAGCTTGAATCAGGTCATAGAGGTGATCCGGAGCAGCCAACTTCCGGTCTATCTCCCCTCACGATCCCTTTTTCGCCACGATCCCTTTGCACATTCCTGGGGTGTCACCTCGGATTCGATCGCCGCCTATATTGCTGGACGTGTTGGAGCGGATGCCTTGCTGCTGCTGAAGTCTGTAGATGGGATCTTCGCACGCGATCCGACGGTTGACCCGTCGGCGCCCCTGCTGCCGTACATCACGCGCCCACACCTCTCGCGTTACAGCGGCGTGGATCGAGAGTTTGCCAGGTGGCTGAACGGGATCGACTGCTGCTGGATCATCAATGGGACGCATCCGGCTCGTGTCAAGGAGTGGCTGGAATGCAGGAGAACGGTAGGGACGTGTGTGGTTACGCGGAGCGCAAATCCCCCCCAGCCCCCCTTTGCAAAAGGGGGGCTGGGGGGGATTTGATATGCAAAGACACAGTCGCCTTCAGGCGTTCCACCAACGTCGTGGAAACGGAGCCGCTTCGTTGTCCTCCCTCACAGGCCGCAGTTCGTACGCCGACAATGTCGGCGCCAAGTGCCAGGGCTCTGGAGAGATCCGCCTGCTGTAGAGAACCCGCCAAGCCACAAAAGAGCCCCCGATCGTGACACTGCTGAACAAAGCGGCTGATGGCGTCCTCCGGGAGGCACTGAAAGAGCGTCCGTCCGTCTTTGATGGCGGTATCGATCAGGCACCCTTCGACAAAGGGGGCGGCGGCATCAGGAAGCTCAAGCGGATCGAGCGAACCAACGAGGGCGGCATCAGCGTAGGCGCAGGCTACCAGACCCACTGTGCCATTCGCCATTCGTAACGCGCTGCTGACGGCATCGAGCAGGTTGGCCGCCTCCGCTCCTGTCCGAGCCCCCAGCAGTCCCACCTTGACGAGTCGAACACCGCAGGCGGCCGCTCCCAAGCCGGCAAGTGCCACGGTCCCCGGAAGATTTGGGACGTCGCCGATCGATGCGCTGACAGGGACAGCAGCCCGGACAGTTCTTACGATTGCCGCGATGGTCTCCGGCCGCCCGGCGCCCAGCGATCCCTCGGCCGGGTTCTTCACATCGACGATATCGGCTCCCCCAGCCAACGCAGCTATCGCCTCTTGCTCGTCCCGCACACTGATCATGAGTTTCATCGCACTTCTCCCAAAGCTGTGCCTTCACGCGTAACCGTTGTCTTGTATCGGAAAGCGTCTGGAAGTGTCAAGGAAGAAATGCATGAACAACGCCGTTGGGTTTGACAGAGGTACGGCCTTTATGATACATATTCCCATATGAAGACTACCATAGAGGTGACTGACACGCTTCTTCGTGGCGCCAAGCAATTGGCTGCCAATGAAGGTACTACATTGCGGGCCCTCGTTGAAGAGGGTTTACGCCGAATTCTTGCTGAGCGGGAACAAGGTGGCAGGTTTCATCTCAGGAAAGCCACTTTTAAGGGTAGCGGGATTCAGCCCGGCCTGGCCACGGCCTCATGGGATCGCATCAGGGAGATGATCTATGAGGGACGCGGCGGTTGATCGGCGTTGACACGAATCTGCTGGTTTATGCTCATCGGGAGGACTCCCCGTGGCCTCCCGTCGCTTACGCACGGATTGCCGAGCTGGCGGAGAGTCGAGCGCCTTGGGCAATTCCATGGCCCTGTCTTCATGAATTCCTGGCCATCGTGACCCATCCCGCGATTTTCGATCCCCCAACACCCCTTGCTGTCGCGCTCGATCAGGTCGATGCCTGGTTGGAGTCGCCGAGCCTTATGCTCCTCACCGAGATGAACGGGTACTGGCTCCAACTGCGTAACGCCATCCAGAAGGGACAGATCGTCGGTCCACAGGTACACGATGCGCACATTGCCGCCCTCTGTCACCTGCATGGCGTGCGCGAGTTGTGGACCGCTGATCGCCATTTCGGTCGGTTTCCGGCTCTCTCCGTGCGTAATCCACTCGTCGAGTGAGAGAGAAATCCGGGCCGGCCTGCCATTCCCTCTTTACGCACTGAAGTCCAGAAATAGGTATGGTGTCCCTGGAATTCCTTGGGCCATACCGGAAGAACTCTGGGTGGCGATAGAAGAAGGCGCTACCTAGTTGACGGTGACTCCTTGTCCCCGCCAATGCCGCCGTGCGCTTTTCGCGCACCATACCAACCAACCGAATGAACGGACTGCGGCCCAGTAGAGCCGGCGTGGTGCGAATTCGGACGCCTCCATCAGTTTCAAGAACGCGTGATCCGCCTGGCGGCGACTAAGCGGGGAGCCCGCTCTGAGGAACTGATACAGCGCATCGTGCACCATGGAGGCGTAGTACGTCTTGGGGCGACCGGTCCTTTCGTACACGACCCCATCTGGTGTGCCAATGAGGAAATCAAAGAAACAGATCTTCGGACTGCAGCCATTCCAGGCGTAACCTCGGGTGACGGTGATTCGGCCCCCAACCTCCAAGATCAACCGGACCTTTCCACAGGAATCAAGGAAGTACATGTCCTTGGGGATATCGAAGCCAGATTCCCAACTGTAATTCTTATCGGCTTTGTACAGCCATGTAACGCTATTCTTACATGCAACCATACGGCCTCGTTGCAGGCTAACGCCTCAAATCAGCCTCGCTATAACGCCTCGGCTGCATATGATTGTAAGGCCCGCATCTAGGCTTCGACAATGTCTGGTTTCGTGCTTTGGACAAATGCAACGACCCCGTCACGTTCAGCCTGAGGGACCAGAAACGCCTCGAGCGTGGCATGGAGGTGCCCTAAAAATGCTGACCAATCGCTTTCACTGATTTTCATCCCTTTATGGGTGGTCTTCATATCTCGTCCGGTGTAGTACAGGGGGCCGCCTGCATTCGCACATAGAAAATCAATCAGGAGCTGCTTTTCCCGCTTGACACCATCCTTCCCTCGATGCTGCCAGAAGCGAGCCAGTTGCGCATCCCCTTGTAAGCGCGGCAAGAGGTCGTTAGCAACGGCACAGATGGCGTCATAGCCGCCAAGACGTTCGTAGAGTGTTGTCTTACTCATTGCTTTATCTCCTTCCGGTCAGAAACTGGCACAACTATTATGTACGTTGATCAGTCTATCCCGGCCAACCGTTTTTAAAGCCATGGCAAATAGTACCGTCTTCTCGCGTAGTTAGCAACAGGTTCCTATATAGCCTGACGACGACAGATGCTGCGCCTATGTCAGCGATTCAACCTTCCCGCTGGAACTGCTCAGGCTAAATTCGGCTCTATCGTTGAACTTTGGACACTCCTGTCGTCGTGAGATCTTGCGCCGGCTTTTGGCCCTGAACCTGAAGATTGCCGCCATGGAGCTCGCTCAGAGCCGACCAAGGGAAGCGCCTAGCACCCCGGAACGGTGAATGAGCCGAATGGCATGGTGTCCTCCTATTACTACTGATTGTTATGAATCTGTCCTTGGATGAAGGACACATCTCAGTGCGGCAGTTCGTCCGAGCGACGTTGCATAAACTGGTCTAGCGCGGTGTGATGCTCGGGCAAATCGCCGACCCTATTTGTGCTTGCCGACGTTACTTCCCTCCGTTATAGTGGCATCGATCCTTCCAATCACTAATCACTACTCACTAATCGCTGGAATCACATGGCATACGAGGATCTGCGGGCCTTTATTGCGGCGCTGGAGCAGCGGGGACTGCTGAAGCGGATCAAGACCCGGGTCGATCCGATTCTCGAGGTCACCGAAATCACCGATCGAGTCAGCAAGCGGCTCGGACCCTCCCTGCTCTTTGAGCGAGTCAAGGATTCGTCGATGCCGCTCCTGATCAACGCCTTCGGCTCTGAGGCGCATCTCTGCCTGGCGCTACAGCGCGCCTCGCTGGACGAACTGGCCGGAGAACTGGAAGGCCTCTTCGAGATCAAGAGCCCGGAAGGATGGATCGAGAAACTCCGGATGTTACCGAAGCTCACAGAGATGGCGAGCTACCTGCCCAAACGGGTGAAGGATGGCCCGTGCAAGGAGGTACGCATCACGAAGGATCCCTCATTTGACCTGTTGCCGGCCATCAAGTGCTGGCCGCTGGACGGCGGCCGATTTATCACGTTCCCCCTGGTCTTCACCAAAGATCCGGAGACCGGCACGCGCAATTGCGGCATGTATCGCATGCAGATCTTCGACGAACGGACTGCGGGTATGCACTGGCACATTCATCACGGCGGGGCGAGACACTATGAGAAAAACCGGCGGCTGGGACGGCGCACCGAGGTCGCCGTGGCCATTGGACCCGATCCGGCCACCACCCTGTCGGCGGTCATTCCGGCGCCAGACGGGATTGACGAAATGCTCATCGCCGGCTTCCTGCGGAAGCGGTCCGTCGAGCTGACCCAGTGCGAGACCGTCGAGCTGGAGGTTCCAGCCAATGCCGAAATCGTACTGGAAGGATACGTCGAGCCCGATGAGCTGCGCCTGGAAGGGCCGTTTGGCGACCACACCGGCTTTTACTCCCTCCCTGACTATTACCCCGTCTTTCACCTGACGGCCATCACCCATCGCCGGGACCCAATCTACCAAACCACCATCGTCGGCCGCCCACCTATGGAGGACTGCCACATGGGGACGGCCGTGGAACGGATGTCCCGCCCGCTCCTGAGAAAACAGTTGCCGGAGATCGTGGACTTCCACATGCCGTTCGCCGGGGTTTTCCACAACCTGGTCATCGTTAGTATCGATAAGGCGTATCCGGGCCACGCGCGCAAGATCATGCACGCGATCTGGGGCCTCGGCCAGGCGATGTTCTCAAAGGTGATCGTCGTCGTGGACAAGGATGTGAACGTCCGTGATCCGGCCGAAGTGGTCTGGAAGGTCCTGAACCACATCGACCCGGAGCGCGATATCGAGTTTGTCATGGGACCGGTCGAAACCCTGGATCATGCCAGCCGGCTGCCGCGGTATGGCTCAAAGATGGGGATCGATGGAACGCGGAAGTGGAAGGAAGAGGGGTTTACGCGCGAGTGGCCGGAGGAACAGGTCATGGATCACGAGATCAAGACCCTTGTGGACCGACGCTGGACAGAATACGGCCTGGATGGATGAGAAGCTGTCAGCCAACAGCTCTTTATTTGGAGGAATGAGATATGAGTCATCACCTGCGACGAGCGATGTTCACAACCCTGCTGATCGGCACACTGCTGATTGCCCAGGCAGCTCACGCTACGCCTGTCCCGGACTTTACGCTCTCGCTCCTGGATGGAAAGTCCATCGCGCTGAAAGACTTTCGCGGTAAGCCGGTTCTGATCAATTTCTTCCACTCCAAATGACCACACTGTCAACGGGAGGCTCCCGTTCTGGTAAAGATCTACCAGCAGTACAAGGGCAAGGGCCTCGTGATGCTGGGCGTGAACGTCGCCTGGGATAACGAAGCCGACGCGCGAAAGTTTATTGAGACGTACAAGATCCCTTACCCCGTAGGACGCGACAGCGTCGGTGACATCGGCAGGCGCTATCAAATCAAAGGTACGCCGACTACGATTCTGGTCAATAAAGACGGGAGCTTATACGGACGCTCGGACGGGGCGATGACGGAGGAGGAGTTTCAAAGATCGATCAATGCCCTGCTCAGTCAGAAGGGAAAATAATAGGCTGTCCGGATTGAGAGGAGGTTCCCCATGAAGCTCTCTTTTCTGCTCCTGGCGACCACGGCCCTGCTCCGTTCAGTCCGTCGGCAATGTCTCGATTGGCGTCAAGCCATGAGGCAGTCGCGCGTACTCCTCGCGCTCGGCGTCCTGCTCCTCGCGGGATGCGCCCCGACACTGACTCCATCGGAACGCACCTGGATGCTGGACCAATACGCCGCGTGGGCGCCCGACATTGCGTTGTACGCGCCCATCGCGCAGGCAGCCTATCGAACGTCGCCTGTCATGCCGACCCTTCCGAACACCGGGTTCGTCCGCGTGACCAACCTTCCCGTCGCCGGGGGCGTGCCGGGGACGACGACGGCGTACGTGCTCGGGACGGACGACACCACCCACAGGCACTATATCGGCATTGAGGGAACGCAGGACTTCCGCCAGTTGCTGACCGATGCCGAGGCGGTGCCCCGGGAGGATCACACACTCACCATCCGCGTCCATCCCGGCTTTGCGGCCGTTGCGCGCGCCGTGGATGAGGACTTGAAGGCAAAGCGGCTCCTGAAGCCGGGCTATACCGTGGGCCTGACCGGGCATTCTCTCGGGGGCGCCGCGGCGCTGCTGCTGGCGATGCGCCTCGAGCAGGCGGGTAGCACCGTAGAGCGGCTTGTCACCTTCGGTCAGCCGAAGGTGACCGACACTGCGGGCGTCTCCGCCTTCAATCGCCTGATGCAGAAGACCACGCGCGTGGTGGGTTGCGACGACGTGGTGCCGTTCGTCCCCTCCCTCGGCTACGCGCACGGCGGGAGCGTCCTGCTGTTGCTCGACTCCCCGTACTTCGAGGCCGCGCGGGAGGATCTGTCTCACAGGCCGTTCGGCATCGCGCTGCTGGACGATCTTAAGAACGTGCGCGATAGCGGCGCCTTCCACGGCCATCAGATGGTCACCTACATCGCGCGCCTCGCCCAGCCGCGCACCAAGCCGTGGATTTATACGGCCGCAGACCCGATAGTGTGTAGCGGGCGCTAACGCGCGACCACGCCGAACTGACACTGGCAAGGCACTAAGGCCAGGGTGCTCGCAATCGCAGTCGCACCGGACACGAGTACGGCCCTTGTGTTTTCAGGCTGGCATGGCCGGGCGGTAATTCTCAGATGGATATCGTGTCACATGGGCTCTGGGGCGGGATCGCCTTCGGAAGAGAAAACCGGCGGAGTTACGGGCTGGCGTTTTGCTTTGGCATCCTCCCGGATCTGAGTGCGTTCGGGCCCTTTTACCTCGCCGTGGTCCTCGGCCTAGCTGAACGTCCGCACTTTGGTCACGAACCCCCTGACCCTTCGCTCTTCCCGGCCTACGTCCATCGCGTGTACAGCGTCACACACAGTCTGGTCATCTTCCTCGTCGCGTTCGCGCTCCTGTGGGTGGTGGTCCGGAAGCCGATCTGGGAGACGGGCGCCTGGGGGCTGCATATTCTCGTTGACATCTTCACACATTCCTATCGATTTTTTCCCACGCCGTTTCTCTGGCCGATATCGGATTTCAAGGTCAACGGCTGGCCGTGGGGGAGGCCGGAGATCTTCATTCCCAACGTGATCCTCCTCACCCTGCTCTATGCCTGGTTCTTGCTTCGTCAGCGTAGGGTATCGAATTATTCATCGTGAGCTGTCCTCCAAGGGAATCAGGAGTCTCGGTAACCCGGCAACCCCGCGAAGCCGTACGAGACGTTCGAGCCATTTATCGAGAGGGCAAGCGTCAATGGGTGAGGCGTCCGGAGCGCATCAAGACGCCCAGACTAACTCCATGAACCGGAAGAAGTAGCCCGTCCTTGGGGTTAAGACGTGCGGGCTCTCGGCTGCTCCGCTCTGGCGATATGGTAGCTGAGCGTCTTCAAGAGGGCTGACAGGTCAACGTTCTGGACCTTCACCGAATCGGGGACTGTCAGTTGGGTGGGGGCGAAGTTTAAGACCGCAATGACCCCCCCCTTCACGAGCGCGTCGAGGATGGCCTGGGCGCCGGCGGCGGGAACAGCCAAGATCCCAATCTTGATTTTCCGCTTACGGATGACCGAAACGATCGTCCCGGTATCCATCACCTGGATCCCTTCAATCCGCCGACCGATCTTGGCGGGGTCCCGGTCGAACACGGCAGAGATCTTGAATCCCTTCTCCTGGAACCCCTTGTAGGCAATCAATGCAGAGCCCAGGTTCCCCAACCCGACCAAGGCCACCTCCCACGCCCGCTTGAGGCCAAGAATCTCCTCCAGACTATGCCGGAGAGGGGTCACGTAGTACCCCAGACCCCTGATGCCGAACTGGCCAAAGTAGGCAAGGTCTTTTCGCACCTGGGCGGAATTCAGGGCGAAACGATCGGCCAGTTGCTTGGACGAGACGCTCGCCGTCCCTTCATTCTCTAACTCTTCCACGCATCGCAGATAGATCGAAAGTCGGGTTATGGTTTTCTCGGGAATCTTGATCGCTTTCATGGATACAGACCCTCTCATCCTACAATAGCGGAGACCGACTGCCGCGCCAGATCGAGCAACCTCGCCGGGAACAGGCCAAGGTGAAGGGTTCCCAGCACAGAGACCAGCACGGCCAGGACGGCCGCCGCAGATGCCGGGACGAGCGGTGGCGGGGAAGCTGCCTCACTCATGTACATGATGACGATAACCCGGAGATAAAAGTAGACCGAGACCACGCTGTTCAGGACACCGATCACTGCCAGGCCAGGATAGTGACCTTCAAGGGCGGCGCTGAAGATGTACAGCTTACCCATGAAACCGGCTGTCGGAGGGATCCCGGCCAGCGAGAACATGAAGACAGCCATGCAGGCGGCCAGGACCGGCCGTTGCCATCCGAGACCGGCGTAGTCGGTCAGCAACAGCCGCTCTCGCTCATGACCTTGCAACGCGATGATGACAGCGAAGGCGCCCAGGTTCATCAGGGCATAGGCGACCAGGTAGAAGAGGATGCTGGCAACTCCGGATGATCCGCCGGCGACCAACGCGACCAACAGATATCCGGCATGGGCGATCGAGCTGTAGGCCAGCATCCGCTTGATGTTGCTTTGAACCAGGGCAACCAGATTGCCCACGGTCATGGTGAGGACCGCCAGAATCCAGATCGCAACCGACCAACGCACGTGAAGGGCAGGTAATGCCAGAAGAAATACCCGCAGGAAGGCGGCAAAGGCGGCGGCCTTGGTCCCGGCGATCATGAATGCGGTGACCGAGGTTGGCGCCCCCTCATAGACGTCCGGGGCCCACATATGGAACGGGACGGAGGCGATCTTGAAGCCGAACCCAACCAACAGCAACCCTCCCCCGATCATGAACAGGGGCGCGGGGGGATGCCCATCAGCCAGAAAGGCCGCAATCTGCCGGAGTACGGTCGTGCCGGTTGCCCCATACATCAGGGCAATACCATAGAGGAAAAATCCGCTGGCAAAGGCCCCGAGCAGGAGGTACTTCAGCGCCGACTCGTTCGAGCGAAGCTCGGCCTTCCGGAACCCGGCGAGCGTGTACAGGGCGAGCGAGAAGGTTTCCAGCCCCAGAAAAATCACGATCAGGTCCCCCCCTGCGGCCATGAGCATCATCCCCAACGCCGAGAAGAGCACCAGGCTGTAATACTCGCCCTGATCGGCGACGGTAGTGTCAAGATAGCCCATCGACAGCAGGATTGTCAGTATGCCAATCAAGCCAAGCACAAGATAAAAGAAGAGCGAGAATCGGTCTAAGACGACCGCGTCATGAAGCCCGTAGCGAACCATTCCCCGATCTGGGTCGAGGACAGGCTCCCATAAGCCGATCGACAGAAGGATCGACACAGCGAGGGCCATCAGGCTTAGGATAGCGGTGAGATGCTTCCGCTCTGGCGGGAGAAAGAGTTCTGCCATCAACGTCGTGAGACCGCCCAGGGCTACCGGTGCAAGCGGCGCAAAGGGAGCCCAGTCAATCTGAGGCAGCACAAGCTCCATCAATTCGCGCTCCGCACTTCGGACGTCGCGCTCCGCATGCCGTCCAAGAGCTGCCCCACCGACGCATCCATCCTTCTGAGGAGGGGATTGGGATTCAGGCCAATCCACAGAATGAGCAGGATAATCGGGATCAGTATCGCCATCTCACGGCGGCCGATATCGTTGAGCGTAAGATTCTCAACCCGTCGGCTTTGCCCCCACATTACGCGTTGCCACATCCAGAGCATATAGACCGCTGCCAGGATGACCCCAAGGGTCGCGAGGACCGCAAATCCTTTGTGGACGCGGAATGTCCCGGTCAGGATCAGAAACTCACCCACAAATCCGTTCAGGCCTGGCAGGCCAATGGACGACATCGTGACAACCAGGAAACAGAGCGCGAAGCGGGGAACCGTCCGGGAGAGTCCACCGAACTCTTCTATCATCCTGGTGTGGCGTCGCTCATAGATCATCCCAACCAGCAGGAAGAGGGCACCAGTGGAGAGGCCATGATTGACCATTTGGAGGATTGAGCCCTCGACGGACTGCAGGTTCATGGCAAAGATACCCAGCATCACGAATCCCAGGTGACTCACTGAGCTATAGGCCACCAGCCGCTTGAGATCATCCTGAACCATGGCGACCAGCGCGCCGTACAGGATGCCGATCACGGCAAGCGCAGAGATTAAAGGGGTAAAGGCGGCGGCCGCTTCCGGAAAGAGCGGAAGCGCGAATCGGAGAAACCCGTACGTCCCCATCTTCAAGAGCACCCCGGCCAATAGGACGCTTCCCGCCGTAGGCGCCTCCACGTGGGCGTCCGGAAGCCAGGTGTGAAACGGAAACATCGGCACCTTGATGGCAAAGGCGAGGGCAAAGGCGGCGAAGAGCCACAGTTGCGTCCCATACGGGATCGATCCGCCGATCAGTTCCAGGAGGTCAAACGACAACCGACTCGCGCTCCCTTGATGCAGGAAGGCTAGGGCGATCATCGCCAGCAGCATCAGGACGCTTCCCGCCATCGTATAGAGGACAAACTTCAACGTGGCATAGATCCGCCTTTGGCCGCCCCAGACCCCGATCAGAAAATACATCGGGATCAGCATCCCTTCCCAGAAGACGTAGAAGAGCACCAGATCCAGGGCGACAAACACGCCGATCATGCCGCCTTGGAGCAGCAGCATGCAGATCATGTACGCCTTTACCCGGCTCGTAATCCCGGAGAAGGAGGCAAGGATGGCGATAGGCGTGAGAAACGTCGTGAGGAGCAACAGCGGCAGGCTGATCCCATCCACGCCGAGAACATAGCTGCTGCCGATTGAGGGGATCCACGGCGCGCGCTCAACGAACTGCATGCCGGCCTTGGCCGGATCGAATTGCGCGTACACGATCAGGGAAAGGAGCACATCCAGGCATGAGACGGCCAGCGCGAGCCGCTTGATCAGCGCTTCTCGCGCCCCATCGACATATGTGAGCAGGAGAGCGCCACCCAGTGGAAGCGCGATAAGTATTGAGAGGATCGGACCACCCGTCTGAGTCATACCTTCCTCTGCGCGCTATCCGGAAAACACCAGGTACCCCAAGAGGACCACTGCACCTACCAGAATCGACAGAATATAAGCCGGAACATGGCCGGTTTGAAGCCGCCTCAGCAGGCTCCCGGTACGGGTTGCAATCGCAGCAACGCCGTTGACCGACCCATCGACCATGCGCGCATCGAACGACTCCGATATGGCGCGGGCCGAGGCGATGGTCGGGTGGATCACAGCCGCGTCGTATAGCTCATCAACCCAATATTTGTGAAAGAGGGTACGATACAGCGAGGGATATCGCGCGGCAAGCGCCTCAGCTCTTTCAGGGTTCAGAAGATAGTAACGAAAGGCTATGGCGATCCCACCTGCTGCCATCACAAGGGCCGCAACCGCAAGCACAGCCCCGGAACTCGACTCGGCCGAGCCTTCATGCACCGACGCGGGGAAGACTGAGCCCAGAAAGCGCTGAAACTGGCCAGACCCTGGCGGGACACCGACAAACCCTACAGTCGCGGATCCGAGCGCCAACAATACTAGTGGCAGCCGCATGCTCCACGGCGCCTCGTGCAGGTGGTTAAGCGTATGGGCGTCGAGCCTCGACTTCCCCTCGAAGGCAAGGAAGTAAAGGCGAAACATGTAGAACCCGGTGCCGGCCGCGGTCAGCACTCCAATGACCCAGAGCGCCTGATGCCCAGAGCCATAGGCGGCGGAGAGGATCTCATCCTTACTCCAGAAGCCGGCAAAGGGGGCAATCCCGGCATTCGCCAGCGCGCCGACAAGAAAGCTCCCCGCAGTGACGCGAAGGGATTGCCGTAGCCCTCCCATATTCCGTATATCCTGCTCGCCGTCCAGCGCATGAATCACCGATCCCGCCGACAGAAAGAGGAGAGCCTTGAAAAAGGCATGGGTCATCAGGTGAAAGACCCCCGCGGCGTATGCCCCGACTCCCAGGCCCAAAAACATGTAGCCGAGCTGAGAGATGGTCGAGTAGGCAACAATCCGCTTGATATCAGTCTGTACCAGGGCGATGCTTGCGGCATACAGGGCCGTGAGGCCGCCGACCCAGGCGATGACCTCCAGGCTGACGGGCGCGAGCTGGAACAGGGGAGCGGAACGCGCGACCAGATAGACGCCCGCTGTCACCATGGTAGCCGCATGAATAAGCGCTGAGACGGGCGTAGGGCCCTCCATCGCATCAGGCAACCAGACATACAATGGGAGCTGCGCCGACTTACCGGTCGCCCCAATGAAGAGGAGGAGGGTAAGCAGCAATGCGGTCACAGAGCCGTGCGTAAGCACGGTCGGCGCTTCTGTCAATACGGTCTGAAAGTCCAGCGACCCGAACAGCGCAATCATCCAGATCAGCCCCACAACCATCGCGCTGTCGCCGATCCGGTTCACCAGAAAGGCCTTGGTCCCGGCGGATGCCGCAGCCGGTCGCTCAAACCAGAAACCGATCAACAGGTACGAACAGAGGCCCACCCCCTCCCATCCTACAAAGAGCAGG
This sequence comes from Candidatus Methylomirabilota bacterium, assembly GCA_028870115.1. Classification (NCBI taxonomy): domain Bacteria; phylum Methylomirabilota (SeqCode); species Candidatus Methylomirabilota bacterium. Next base: position 43,673 of record JAGWQH010000047.1, on the reverse strand, counting down.
AGGTAGTTATCGGCCAGGACCAGGACCAGCATCTCGGCCAGGAAGAGATTGAGCAGCGAAAAGAAGCGGTGGTAGTCGCGGTCCTCCCCCATATAGCCGATCGAGTAGATGTGGATCAGCAGGCCCACGCCGCACACCACCAGCGCCATGATGGCAGAGAGAGGATCAAACAGAAACCCGAACGAGACCGAGAAATCGCCGGAGGCGATCCAGGAGCCGAGGGAGGAGCGGAGCAGGCGCCCTTCCGCCGGCATCTGCAGGAGACGGACAAAGGCCATCAGGGAAAGTAGCAGCGAAAGCGATGGGGCGCCGCAGGCGATCACCGCCACCAGCCTTCGCGGCATCCGGCGGCCGATCAGACCGACGACGAGACTTCCCGCCAGCGGAACAACGGGAATCAGCCAGATCATCGTGCGTACCCCTCCCGCGTCATCGCGCTATCCCTTCAGCAGATTGATCTCGTCCACATTCACGGACTCTTTGTTTCTATACAGCGCAATGATGATGGCCAACCCCACTGCCACCTCGGCCGCTGCCACCGCCATCACAAATAACACAACGATCTGTCCATCCATGGAGTGAAGAAACCTCGAGAACGCCACAAAGGTGAGATTGACCGCATTCAGCATCAACTCGATCGCCATGAAGATCACCAGTACATTGCGCCGGATCAGCACCCCGGCGACCCCGATGACAAAGAGAGCGGCGCCCAGGATCAGATATGCGCTCAAAGGCACAGTTGCTGTCATCGCCCCCCGCACCTCGTACCAAATCTCCCCAACCCCCCTTTAATAAAGGGGGGTTGGGGGGGATTTTGCGCTTCGCACCGCATTTCGCTACCTCCTGGCCAAGACCATGGCGCCAATGATGGCGATAAGGAGGATGATAGAGGTGATCTCAAATGGGATGAGAAAATCGGTAAATAAGAGGCGTCCGACGAGTTGAGTATTTCCGACGGTGCCTACGAGTTCTGATGTATAGGGGCCCTGGGGAGCACGAGAAGTGCTGGAGCCGATGGGGATCGCCAGCTCAATGAGCAGCAGTAGCGTCAGACTGATGCCGAGTACGAGCCTGGGCCGATCTCGTTGCAGCCAGGCGGGTGGTTCATGACCCAGGTCGAGCAACATCACCACAAACAGGAACAAGACCATGATCGCTCCGGCGTAGACGATTACCTGTACGACGGCGACGAATTGCGCCTGCAGCAGCAGATAGATCCCCGACAGCGCGAAAAACGTCCCGATGAGCGAGAGCGCGCAGTAGACCGGGTTTCGCAGGACGATGACCAGTACCGCGGTGACAAGCGCCATTGCGGCCAGCGGCACAAACACCAGCCATTCCATCCTTACCTCAACGCCACAAACACAGCCGTCACCATAATGTTAGCCAGCGCGACGGGCAGCAGAACCTTCCATCCGAATCGCATCAATTGGTCGTATCTGAAGCGCGGCAGCGTGCCTCGGAGCCAGATAAAGAGGAAAATAAACAGGTAGAGCTTGGCGAGAAACCAGACCACCGGCGGCAACCACGGCCCCCTCCACCCGCCCAGAAATAGCGTCGTCGCCATGGCCGACACGGTGATTATGTTGGCGTACTCAGCCATGAAGTACATGGCGAACTTCATGGAGCTGTACTCGACGTGGAAGCCGGCCACCAGTTCCGTCTCGGCCTCTGGAAGGTCGAAGGGAGCGCGGTTGGTCTCGGCGACAGCGCAGATCAGGAAGATAATGAATCCGATCGGCTGAAGGACGATAAACCACGTCCTTGCTTGAGCGCCCACAATCCCCACCAGGCTCAGCGACTGCGACAGCATCACCACACCCACCACCGACAGGCCCAAGGAGAGTTCATAGCTGATCATCTGGGCTGAGGAACGCAGCCCTCCAAGCAGCGCGTACTTGTTGTTCGAGGCCCATCCGCCCAGGACGATCCCATAGACGCCGAGCGAGGCCACACCGAACACGTATAGCAGCCCGATATTAACGTCAGTGATGACCATGTCGATGGTCCGTCCGAAGAGTCGGACCTGGTCTCCGAAAGGAATCACTGCGAAGGAGATAAAGGCGGGGATCAGCGCGACCGCGGGGGCCAGGATGTACAGCGTCCGGTCTGCCGCCTGGGGAATGATGTCTTCCTTGAACAGGAGCTTGAGCGCGTCGGCGATCGGCTGTAGCAGACCGTGGGGCCCAACCCGCATCGGACCGAGCCGGACCTGGATGTCGCCGATGACCTTGCGTTCCAGCCAGGTCAGGTAGGTGACACTCAGCAACATCAGCCCGAACACCACGACGATCTTCGTCACCATGATGACGAAGAAGGCGCCCTCTGGCATCATGCTCCCTTGTCGCCCGTCTACGATCGGTGTATGGGTCCGAACGGGCAGCCGCGCTCCACGACGTGCTGCTCGAATTCATCGCGAAAGTACTTCAGGTAGCTTTCAATCGGCATAGCGGCGGCATCGCTTAAGGGGCAGATAGTCTTGCCCTTCATGTTGTCGCAGATGTCCAAGAGCAGATCGAGATCTGCTGTCCGCCCGCGACCCTCTTCGATCCTTCGCAGCGTTTTGTGCAGCCACGCCGTCCCCTCGCGGCACTGCGTACACTGCCCACACGACTCATGGTGATAGAATCGAGAGACGACCTCTCCCACTCGAACCATACAGGTGGTCTCATCCATCACGATGACGCCGCCGGACCCGGCCATAGAGCCTGCTGTGGCCAACGACTCAAAGTCCATCCTGGTATCCAGGTGTCGCTCAGTCAGCACCGGCACCGAGGAGCCGCCGGGAATGACCGCCTTCAGACGGCGCCCTTCACGCATCCCGCCCGCATGCTCAAAGATCAGCTCCCGCATCGGGACGTCGATCGGGCACTCGTAGATACCGGGCCGGCGAACGTGGCCGCTTACCCCGAAAATCCGGGTACCCGTACTCTTGGGGGTCCCAATGCTCGAGAACCACTCGGCGCCACGCATCACGATGTGCGGAATGGTGCTGAGGGTTTCCACATTGTTGACGACGGTGGGCTTGCGATAGAGCCCGGACGTGGCGGGAAACGGAGGCTTGAGTCGCGGTAACCCACGTTTGCCCTCCAACGATTCGAGTAGCGCGGTCTCCTCTCCGCAGATGTAGGCGCCGGCACCCCGGTGCGCGTGGACGTCCACGCTGAAGCTGCCCCCCAGGATATTCTTCCCCACGAGACCACGGGCGGCCGCATCGCTGATCGCCTGTTCGAGGATGCGCGCGCCCGCAATGAACTCGCCCCTGATGTAGATATAGGCGGTCCGACACCCGATGGCGAAACTGGCCAGCAGGATTCCTTCGATGAGCTGGTGCGGGTCCCGCATGATCAGTTCCCGATCTTTGAACGTTCCCGGCTCGCTCTCATCGGCATTACAGATGAGATACTTGGGTAGTTCCGAACCCTTGGGCACAAAACCCCACTTGACGCCGGTGGGGAAGCCTGCGCCCCCCCGTCCTCTGAGCCCCGACCGCTTTACCAGATCGATCAGGCTGGCGGGGGTATGCTCTTTGAGCGCCTTCGCAATGGCCTGATACCCTCCGGTGGCCACGTACTCCTCGCAGGTCCCGCCATACCCCGGGATCTCAAATCGCTTCGTGAGAATCTTTTCGCTCATAGAAGTGTAGGGGCGCTGCCTGCTGCGCCCCCTTTGGGCAGGGCATGCCCTGCCCCTATAATTGATCGCTGTCGGCTAATTCCTTTCGCAGTCGCGCTACCAGCTCATCGACATCTGTGGCCGAGACCGGGCCATAATAATCCGGTCCCACTTGGATCGCCGGGGCGCGCCCGCAGGCCGCAAGACACTCAACCCGCTTGATCGTAAACAGTCCATCGGATGTTGTCTCTCCAGCGCTGATCCCCAGCGCCTCTTCGAGACGCCGGATCACCTGTTCGGCGCCCAAGAGCGCGCAACTCAAATTATGGCAGACCCAGATCTCTCGCTGTCCGCCCGGCTTCAGGCGGAACATGTCGTAAAACGTAGCGACCTCCGCCACCTGGATCGGCGGCAGATCAAGACGGGCCGCCAGCTCACGCATAGCGTCCTCTGTCAGATACCCGGCCTCCTCCTGACACAGGTGCATCAGCGGCAACAGCGCGGAACGGCGATCCGGATATCGAGCCAAGATCGCTTGAATAGTCTCTTCCGTCATCGCATCCAATACCAGTTCCCCCCAACCCCCCTTTGATAAAGGGGGGCACGGGGGGATTTCGCGCGTCGTAACGTCCGTTTCACCGATCCACCTCGCCGAGCACGATATCGATGCTGCCGATGATCGCCACCAGATCGGCCACCAGTCGCCCCTCCACCATCCGGGGTAACGCCTGCAGGTTCACAAAGGAGGGTGCGCGAAAATGAACGCGGTACGGCTTGTTGCTGCCGTCGCTTACGAGATAGACACCGTACTCACCCCTCGGCGACTCGATACTCTGATAGACCTCTCCTGCCGGTACGGTAAATCCCGCCGACCAGAGCAGGAAGTGGTGAATGAGTGCCTCCATACTCTGTTTGATCATCGGCTTGGGCGGCGGGATGAGCTTCGGATCGGCTACCACGACCGGTCCGGCCGGAAGGCGTTCCAGAGCCTGACGAACGATGGCAACGCTCTGCCGCATCTCAAAGATACGGCAGAGGTATCGGTCGTAGACATCGCCATGGCTTCCTCGGGACATCTCGAAGTGAAATTGGTCATAGCCTGAATAAGGATTCGACTTGCGGATATCCCACGCGACTCCGCAGGCCCGCAGGCTTGGACCGCTTAAGCCGAGGTCCACTGCGTCTTCCGGCTTAATCACACCCACCCCCCTGGTCCGCTCGATCCAGATCGGGTTTCGCGTCAGCAGGTCTTCGTACTCGGCCAGGCGGTCGGGAAAGCTGGCGATAAACGACCGTACTGTCTGCTCGAACCCCTCCGGCAGATCGGCGAACAGGCCGCCGACCCGAAAGTAGCTGGACATCATCCGGGCCCCGGACACCTGTTCGTACATATCCAGGATCGCCTCGCGCTCCCGAAAGGCGTAGAGAAAGACGCTCATGGCTCCGATGTCGATGGCATGGGTCCCGAGCCAGACCAGGTGGCTTCCGATCCTGGTCAGTTCCGTCAGCATTACGCGGATGACCTGCGCCCGCGGAGGGACCTCGATGCCGAGCAGTTTCTCGACGGCCAGCACATAGGCGAGGTTGTTGCTGAGGGGGGCCAGATAATCCATCCGGTCCGTAATCGGGATCACCTGCTGGTACCGCTTGCTTTCTGCGATCTTCTCCATCCCGGTGTGCAGGTAGCCGATATGCGGCGTACATCGGACGATAATCTCTCCGTCCAGTTCCAGGACCAGACGCAGCACGCCATGGGTGCTGGGGTGCTGCGGCCCCATGTTGATGGTCATGGTGCGCCGTTCAGTCACCCGTCGTCTCCTCTTCCCACCATTTCGGCGAGGCCTGCACCGGATAGTCCTTCCGAAGCGGAAATCCCTCCCACTCCTCCGGCATGAGGATCCGTCGGAGATCGTGGTGACCCTCAAAGCGGATTCCGAACATATCGAATACTTCACGCTCATGCCAATCGGCCGCGCCCCAGACCGACGTCACGCTGGGCGTCGCCTCACCCTCCTCAACGTGCACCTTAAGCCGGAGCCGCCATTTGTACTGAAGGGAATAGAGATGGTAGACCACCTCGAAACGCGGGTGGTCTCCGAACCGATCAACCGCGGTGAGATCAGAAAGGAAATCGTAGAGAAGACCGGGATCCTCTTTCAGGTAGCGACAGATCCGAATGATGTCGCCGGACCTGACGAGGAAGGTCGTTTCGTTTCGAAAGCTTCTGGTCGAGAATGTCGCCTCCGGGAACCTTTCCCGCAGCTTTGAAACGGTGAGATTCTCCTCCGCCTCCTTTACGTGATCCATTCCAGGCCCCCCTTCTTCCAGACATACAGGAGCCCGATCAGGAGGATACCGAGGAAGAGAACCATCTCGATCAACCCGAATAGTCCGAGACCATTCAGGATTACCGCCCAAGGATACAGGAACACGATCTCGATGTCGAAGATGATGAACAACATCGCGACCAGGTAAAACTTGACCGAAAATCGCTCCCGGGCGGAGCCCACCGGGTCGATCCCGCACTCGTACGGGGTGAGCTTCGCGTGAGTGGGCCGTCGCGGCCCGAGCACATGGGATGCAAAAAGGGTAGCGAGGGCAAAACCGGTCGCCAACAGGATCAGGATAAAGATCGGCAGATACGAGAGAAGCACCGCGTCCTTCTCCTGGGCGATCGGCTATCGCCCTTCAAACCTCACCCTTCGCTATGCACCGGGAACCACGTACTTGATGAAGGGATTCGCAAAGAAGATGATCAGGGCAACGAGCAGGACGTAGATAGCCAACGACTCGATCAACGCGAGGCCGATGATCATCGCAACCTGAATCCGCGGAGCCGCCGCCGGCTGCCTCCCGATCGCCTCCAACGCGCTGACGATAGCGCGGCTCTGACCGATCGCCGCCGCGCCAGAGGCGATGGCCATGGCGAATCCACCCGTGAGGACCGACACCACAAAGAATGTTGAAGAAGACTCAGGCGCGGCCCCTTCAGCGGCAAACGCGATCTGGGACCCAAAGGTCAGCATAACCGTCACTACCAGCAGGGCGAGCGCTCCTTGCGTGCGACTCATCGGCACAACTCCTTTCAAAGTGAGATGGGGTTAGTGATGCTCTTCGTGTTCGACTTGAACGGCTCCCGCGATATACACCATGGACAGCATGACAAAGATGAAGGCCTGGACAAAGCTGGTGAAGAGACTCAGGGGCATCATGATGCCCAGATAGATGACGTACGGAATCCCCAACCAGATCAAAGACAGCAGGATGGCTATGACACTCTCCTCCCCGAAGATATTGCCGAATAGTCGGATTGACAAGGAAATCGGCCGGGCAAGATGGCCAATGAGCTCGATAGGGAACATGATGGGCGCCAACCACAAGATCGGCCCGCAAAAGTGGCGGAGATAGGCAACGATCCCGTGCTCCCGAATGCCGAAGTAGTTATAAGAGAGGAATATCGTGATAGCGAGGGCGGCTGTGGTGTTGAGGTTCGCCGTTGGCGGCTTGAGACCGGGGAGCGCGCCGAGGAGATTGCCAACGAGAATGAAGAGGCCGGCCGTTCCGATCAAGGGGAGGTACCGTTTCCCGTTAGATCCGATCATCTGTGTAAGCAGATCTCCGAACGTCTCGACCACGACCTCCATGAAGTTCTGGATCGGCCCCGGTACAGCCTCGAGTCGCCTCGTAGCCAGGTACGATACGCCGACCAGGATAGCCATCACAAGCCACGCCATCGCCACATGCTCCGGCACCCAGGCTCCGGGAATCCCGATCGCCCCAAGAAAATTAGGAATCTGGAAAATTGTAGGGTGGTGCTCCATCACGCCTCCCAGTTATTGTGCTGGAAATCACATATTGGCTGCAAAAAAATCAACTTCCCCAATGCTTGAGATCTTTTAGAAGGTTGGCAAACCCCGCTGCAACCCCAAAGATAAAAAATAAAATCATCAGCCACGGTGACGTCCCCAGCCAGCGATCCAGGGCAATACCGATCGCGGCCCCGATCGCAATCGAAGCGGCGAAGGTAATCCCCAGTGAACTCAGCCCTGCGAGCTGCCGCCACAGTCGAGCCTGATTGTCCTTCATCGTCCTGCCGATGAAACCCCCTCTTGTCCCCCTTTATAAAATGGGGGATGGGGGGATTTTCTCTTGCTGCATTCAACTGTACTCTAGCCCTCCCCTTCCACCCTGTCAAGGCGCTGGTCTCCTGAATGCTACCAGAGCCCGGTGACCGAGGCCCTAGCCAACTCCAGGAAAGGGCCTGGGTAGATTCCAATAGCGAGGGTGGCCACCAGGGTCACAAAGAGGGCCAGCCGTAACGGCCTGGAAGGACTTAAGGTCAGGCCCTGTGGCGGTAGGTCGCGCATGTACATCGCCACCACCACCTTCATGTAATAGAAGAGCGAGATGGTTGAATTGATCACGGCAATGATCGCAAGCCACACATACCCTCGTTCGATGGCTGCGCCGAACAGGTAGAACTTTCCGACAAAGCCCGCGGTCGGAGGAACCCCCGCTAATGAGAGAAGGAAGATCAACATGGCAGCGGCCGCCAAGGGGCTTCGCTGCGCCAGACCGGTAAAGTCGTCAATGCGCTCCCCTTTCACCTCCCCCGCGCAGAGCAGGATCACCATGGCAAAAGCGCCCAGTGTCATCAGGGCGTAGATCAGGGTATACAGCAGTACGGCTGAGATCCCCAGCTCCCGTCCCGCTACCAACCCGATCAGCAGGTAGCCGATGTGGGCGATGGAGCTGTAGGCCAGCATCCGCTTGATATTACTCTGCGCTATCGCCACAACATTTCCGACCGTCATCGTGAGCAACGACAGGACGTAAAAGAGCAGCGTCCAGCGATCCTGTAGGCCCGGAAACACTACCAGAAAGACTCGCAGGAGAATGGCGAGACCGGCAACCTCTGAAGCCGCCGACAGGAGAGCCGCCACAGGGGTCGGGGCCCCTTCATACACGTCAGGAATATACATGTGGAACGGAACCGCCGCAATCTTGAACCCGAAGCCGGCCACCAGCATCACCATGCCCAGGATGAGCGCCGGATTCGAGAGTGTGTCCCCGGAGATCGTTGAGGCAATCTCTCTCAGGCCGATGGTGCCGGTCAGGCCATACAGCATCACAATGCCGTACAACATAATCGCAGAGGAAAACCCTCCCATCAGCAGGTACTTGAGCGCGGCCTCGCTGCTGCGTCGCTCCCGCTTCAAAAACCCGGCCAGAATATAAATAGAGATCGACATCATCTCCAGGCCGACGTACAGGATCAGGAGGTCTACAGCGCTAACCATCAACATCATGCCGAGTGTGGCGAAAAGGATCAGAGGGTAGAACTCGCCTTTATCAATCCGTTCGCTCTTCAGGTAGCCGATCGACATCAGCAGGATCAGCGCGGCAGAGATCAGAAAGACGATCTTGAAGAAGAACGCGAACGGATCACTGACGTATTGCCCGCTGAAGGCGGGCTGCGTGACGCCCCATTGGCGGATCAGGATCATGAAGGTGCCAAGGACGCCAAGGATACTCAGATATCCCAGCCAGTCTCGTCCGCCCTTCGGAGCAATGAAATCGAGCATAAGGATCGTCATGGCCACCAGGCTCAGGATCACCTCTGGGGAGGTCGTGGAGAGATCGGTCATGTTGAATACTTGAGTCATCTGGACCCTTTGACGGAGCTCAGGACAGGCTCTTCGGCATGGGCAGAGACAGGCGCCCGAACCGGCAAGACAACAGCTCCCCTTTGACCCGACCCATGACCGGCTTCAATCTGGCCTGTGGCGGGCTGTGTCGAATCACTCAGGTACGGCTCGGCAACGGCCTGCTGTTTATGGACCCGCGCCAGGACATAATTGACCGACGCCTCTGTCCGGCTCAGGAAGGGGGAGGGGTAGAGACCGATCCAGAAACACATAATCACGATCGGCACAAGGGTGCTAATCTCTCTGGCGCTCAGGTCAGCAAGATCCGCATTCTTCGGGTTCTCCAGCGCCCCAAACATAGTCCGCTGGTATAGCCAGAGCATATAGGCTGCGCCGAGCACAATTCCTGTCACGGCAAAGGCCGCCCAGACATAATTGACTTTGAAGGCGCCGACGAGAATCAAAAACTCACCGATGAAGCCGTTCAGTCCGGGGAGCCCCATCGAAGAAAACATGATGATCGCGAACAGGGTAGAGTAGACCGGCATCTGCTTGGACAGGCCCCCAAACTCCGAGATCTGCCTCGTATGTCGGCGATCATAGATCAGACCCACGATTAGGAAGAGGGCGCCGGTCGAGAGGCCGTGGTTAATCATCTGGATAATACTGCCCTGGACCCCTTGGGAATTCAGGGCAAACATACCCAACATCACAAATCCCATGTGGCTGACGGAGCTGTAGGCGATCAGCCGCTTCATGTCGGTCTGGACCATACAGACCAACGCGCCGTAAATGATCGCGATGATCGACAGGATCATAATCATCGGAACGAAGTGCTGGGTGGCCTCCGGAAGCATCGGCAGATTGAACCGGATGAAACCGTACGTCCCCATCTTCAGGAGGACACCGGCCAGAATCACGCTGCCGGCCGTCGGCGCATCGGTGTGCGCGTCAGGCAGCCACGTATGGAAAGGAAACATCGGGACCTTGATGGCGAAGCCCAAAAAGAAGGCCAGCCAGACCAGATCCTGAAACGATAGCGGAACACCCAGCAGTGTGAAGACAGGTGTAGATGGATACGACAGCTTCATCAACTCAAAAATATCAAACGTATAGGTTCCCGTCTGGGCACCGTGATAAAAGTAGACGGACAGGATCCCCAGCAGCATGATGACGCCGCCGAACAGCGTATACAAAAAGAACTTGATGGCCGAGTAGAGGCGGCGGTCGCTTCCCCAGATGCCGATCAGGAAATACATCGGGACCAGCATCACTTCCCAAAAGATATAGAAGAGAAAGAAGTCCATGGAGAAAAAGACCCCGAGCATACCGGTCTCCAGCATCAGAAGAAAGGCGTAATACTCCTTCAACCGCATGCTCACCGATTCCCACGAGCAGATGACGGTGATGACGGAGAGGAAAGTGGTCAGCAAGGTAAGCCACAAGGTGATCCCATCGAGCCCGAGAAAATAGGTCACACCAATCGACGGAATCCATGAGACCTTCTCGACAAACTGCATCTCGGCAGTCGTCGAGTCAAAGAAAGCGGGGAGCCACAAAGACACCAGGAGGCTGGCTACCGTGAAAGCCAGGGCGGTCCAGCGAACGCCGTTTTTCGACTCCTTCGGAAGCAGCGAGATTACGACCACCCCGGCGAGGGGCAGGTACGTCATCAGCGACAAGATCGGAAACCCAAGAACATTCATTTATGAAATAGTCCTCCTGTCGGTACCCTGGCCATTGTACTAACCGTTACACCGCCATTGCCCAGGAAGTCCTCCCTCACCCTCGCCCTTTCCCCCCAAAAAGGGGGTGAGGGGCAACAAGAAAGCCGCCTCTCCGTACCCAGAGGGTATCCGGGGAGAGGATAAAGGTGAGGGGCCTTTCAAAGCACAATGACGCCCATTATTGCGTGTGTAATAGAGCCTCTTGGAGAATTAGAGAAACAGATAGAATACCACCATACCAACAATACCCAGCGCCATAGCCAGAATATAGTTCTGGATGGCCCCCGTCTGCAGCCGCCGGAGAGTTCCGCTTCCGCCCTGGATCAGATCGGCGATAGCATTGACCAGACCATCGACAATCTTCATGTCGTTCCAGGACGAGATCACACTCAAGCGCATGGTAAGCCAGCTACTGCCGTTGACTGCGCCGTCCACAACCCGGGCATCAACCCCCCACAGGAAGCGACAGAAGGCCTTGCCGAAATCGATGAAGATTGCCTGATACAGCTCGTCTACCCAATACTTGTTCAGCAGCAGACTGTGTAGACCTTGTGCCTTATCGGCCAGTGCCGCCGGCAAATCCGGCCGTTTGACATAGAACAGATAGGCAAGGCCGATCCCGAGCAGCGCAACGGCGAGAGACACCGCGGCCATCACGACTTCCGACGCGCCAGCCGCATGCTCTGTGGCCGCTTCCGATTCGTGAGCAACTTCAAAGATCGGCGCAACGAAGCGATGGTACAGCCCGTGGTCTGGGGGGAATCCGAACGCCAGTCCCGCAATCACCGAAAGAACGCCGAGCACCAGCAGGGGGTACGCCATGTTCGGCGGCGATTCGTGCAGGTGATGGGCAGTATGGTGGTCGCCGCGAAAATGCCCTGTGAAGACCTGGAAAAAGAGCCTGAACATATAGAAGGCCGTGAGAAACGCGCCGATCAGTCCCAGGAGCCAGGGGATCGTCAGCCCACGTTCGAAGACGTTGAACAGGATTTCATCCTTGGACCAGAAACCTGCCAGGGGAAAGATCCCGGCGTTCGCCAGCGAGGCCAGCAGAAAGGTCCAGGTTGTAATCGGCATCGCCTTCCGCAGTCCGCCCATCTTTCTCATGTCCTGCTCGCCATGCAATGAGTGAATGACCGAACCGCAACCAAGAAACAGAAGCGCCTTGAAAAAAGCGTGAGTGCCAAGGTGAAACACGGCGGACGGGTAGGCGCCCGCTCCAGCGCCGAGAAACATATAGCCGAGTTGCGAGATTGTGGAGTAGGCCACAACCCGCTTGATGTCGTTCTGAACCAGCGCGATTGTGGCCGAGAAGACCGCCGTCAGCGCGCCGACCCAGGCCACCACTTCGAGGCTGAACGGGGCCAGATTGAAGAGGGCGTTCGATCTGGCTACCATATACACACCCGCCGTCACCATCGTGGCGGCATGGATCAACGCCGAGACCGGTGTGGGCCCCTCCATGGCGTCGGGGAGCCAGACATAGAGCGGGAGCTGGGCCGACTTGCCTGTCGCGCCCACGAACAGGAGCAGCGTGATGGCGGTGTAGATCCCGGCGCCCAGAGCGGGATTGACGGCCGCAAACACTTCAGTATATTTCAACGATCCGAAGGTGGTCCAGATGAGGAAGAGCCCGAGTATGAACCCGGCATCCCCGATCCGGTTGACGACAAACGCCTTCTTACCGGCATCCGCAGCCGATTTTTTCTCATACCAGAAGCCTATCAGTAAATACGAGCAGAGCCCAACCCCCTCCCACCCCAGAAACATCAGGAGGTAGTTATTGGCGAGAACCAGCATCAGCATGGAGAACATGAACAGATTGAGATAGGTAAAGAAGCGAGCGTAGCCCCGATCACCGTGCATATAGCCGATCGAGTAGACATGGATGAGGAACCCGACGAAGGTGACCACCAGCATCATAACGGTCGAGAGCGGGTCGACCAGGAACCCGATCGGCACCTTGAGGTCTCCGACCTTCAGCCACGAATAGACGTCCCAATCGAGTGTCGCGCCACCCAGCGTCTGAAAGAAGACGACAAACGCCACCAGACATGACAGCCCTGCGGCGGGGACCGCGATCAGATGGGCGCGCTCCTTGATCCAGGCGCCGAACAATCCGTTGATCAGGACCCCGATCAGCGGCAGGAGTGGCACAAGCGCAACAAGTTTCATGATGGTATTACCATTTCATCAGGTTGATTTCGTCGACGTTGATCGTCTGAAAGTTCCGGTACAGTCCGAGGACAATCGCCAGTCCCACCGCGGCCTCTGCCGCCGCCACGGTAATGACAAAGATGGCAAAGATCTGCCCCTGGAGCAGCGGCTGGGGTAGATACCTGGAGAATGCTACAAAATTCAGGTTGACCGCGTTGAACATCAACTCTAGCGCCATGAGAATCCCGATGGCATTGCGGCGGGTCAGGGCCCCGAACATCCCGATGCCGAACATGAGCGTGCTGAGGATCAGGTAGTACGAAAGTGGCACCATCCGTCAGTCCTTCTCCCGCTCGCGTCGAGCCAGAATGATTGCGCCCACCATGGCCGCCAGAAGGAGGAGCGATACCACCTCAAACGGCAAGACGTAGGTAGTCAGCAGGAGCTTTCCGATCGAGGCGGTATTATCCGGCATCGTCAGAGGCGGCACCAGGGCGGAAAAGCCCTTCAGGTTAGCGTAGGCCAAGAGCCCGACGATCGCGAGGACCACCACCGCGCTGATCCCTACCTGTTCGTTCATGATCTTGACCCCTCTCGCCGAGATCCGGCTGGTCAACATGATAGCGAACAGCAGGAGGATGGTGATCCCCCCCACGTACAGCAGCACCTGCGCGGCTGCCAGAAATTCGGCATCGAGCAGGACGAACAGCGCGGCCACGCCGAAGAACGCAAAGACCAGCGCGATGGCGCAATGTACGATATTTTTGGCCAGGACCACCAGAAGGGAGGCTCCCACGGTGAAGGCCGCCATCAATAAGAATACGACGTAAGTCACAGTCACGAGCGCCACTCCACCATGCTACCCTCGCAGCACCAGGATCAATCCGGTAATCCCCATATTCAAAAAGGCCAGCGGCAGTAAGAACTTCCACCCAAGATTCATGAGTTGATCGACCCGCAGTCTGGCCAGCGTCCAGCGCAGCCACATCATTACGAAGATAAGGAAATAGGTCTTCAGAAGGAACCAGAGCCATCCCGGCAGTAACGGCCCGTGCCATCCGCCGAGAAATAACGTGGTGGCGATGGCCGAGACGACGAACATATTAGCGTACTCCGCCAGGAAGAAGATGGCGAACCGCATCCCGCTGTACTCAACATGAAAGCCGGCCACCAGTTCCGACTCGGCCTCCGGGATATCAAACGGCAACCGGTTGCACTCGGCAATCGACGCGGTCAAATAGATGAGGAAGCCGAGCAATTGCGGAACCACAAACCAGATCTGTTGCTGTGCCTCCACAATCCGGACCATACTCATAGAGCCGACCGTCATGATGACCCCAATGACCGAGACCACGAGGGGGATCTCGTAGCTGACCGCCTGCGCCGCCGAGCGGAGGGCGCCCAAGACCGAATACTTATTATTTGAGCTCCAGCCGGCCATAATGATCCCCACGACCGTCAGAGAGGAGATCGAAATGTAGAAGAGCACGCCGATATTCAGGTCGCCGGCGATGAGGCCCGGACCGAACGGGATGATGACAAACGCGGCGAGCGAGGCCGCAAAGACCACCATCGGCGCCAGGGCAAACACCAACCGGTCGGCCCCCGCCGGGACGATATCCTCCTTAATGAGGAGCTTGATCCCGTCGGCGATGCTCTGGGCCCAGCCGTGCCAGCCGCCAACCCGCATCGGCCCAAAGCGGACCTGGATGTGGGCGCTGATCTTCCGCTCCCACCAGACCATAAACATGACGGAGACGGCAGTGAAAATGAGCACAGCAGTGGCCACCGCCAGCATCACGATCAACTGGGGAATGAACAGGGGTATCCCCCTAGTACTAAAGATGTCGTAAAAGCTCTCCATCAATGCTTCTGTGCTCATACAAGTGACAAGTTTTGAGTGTTTAGTGTTACGTAGTTAGTTTCTAGTTTTGAGACTGAAAACTCAAAACTGAAAACCGCTTTTCTAGCGATCCACTTCGCCCAGCACGATGTCGATGCTCCCCAGAATGGCCACGAGATCAGCAACAAGGTAGCCTGTACCGATTAGGGGAAGTATGCTCAGGTTAACAAAGGTCGGAGAGCGGACCTTGTACCGGTACGGTTTCTCGGAGCCGTCGGATACGATATAGAACCCCAACTCGCCCCTGGGCGACTCCACCCTGGAGTAGATGTCTCCGGCAGGCGGCTTCAGCTTCTTCGGCATCTTCGCCATGATCTCGCCGGACGGCAGCCCCTGGAGGGCTTGCTCAACGATCTTCACACTCTCTTCTATCTCGATGCGCCTGACCATATATCGGTCCCAGACGTCGCCGGAGGTTCCCACCGGGATGTCGAATTTAAAGCGATCATAGATAGAGTATGGATCGTTCCGGCGCAGATCCCACTTGATCCCGGAGGCGCGGAGCATCGGCCCGCTGATGGCGTAGTTGATGGCGGTCTTAGCGTCGAGTTTCCCGAGGCCCTGCACCCGCTTTTGGAAGATGATGTTGTCGGTCATCACCGCATCGTACTCCGGCAGGCGCGGCTTGAACCATTCCAGAAACGCCTTGCAGTCGGGCACGAAGGAATCAGGGAAGTCCAGCGGCATCCCGCCGATCCGGTAGAACGCGTAATTCAGCCGCTGACCGCAGACTGATTCGAACAGGTCCAGGATCTTTTCCCGCTCCCGGAAGCAGTACATAAAAATGGTGAAGTTGCCCAGATCGAGGCCGAAGGTCCCCAACCAGATCAGATGGCTGGCGATTCGTTGCAACTCTCCCAGAATCACTCGCATATACTCGGCCCGCTCCGGTACAGTCACCCCGAGGAGCCGTTCCACCGTCAACACGAAGCCGAAATTGTTATACATCGATGCGAGATAGTCCAGCCGATCGGTGTACGGAATGATCTGGGTATAGATGCGGTTCTCGCCGATCTTTTCATGGCAGCGGTGGAGGTAGCCGATGTACGGGATGATCTCGGTCACGACCTCGCCATCCAGCTTCAACAAAAGGCGAAGCACGCCGTGCGTGCTGGGATGCTGCGGACCCATGTTGACATAGAACTCCTCCATCGTCTCCTGGGTGCGCCCAGCGATCTCAATCTCGTGCGGATTCATCTGCCTGCCTCAACGGAACCGATCACTACACCGGCTCGTACGGAACCAGCCGTTCGTCCTGATAGTCCTTGCGCAACGGATACCCTACCCAGTCTTCAGAAGTCAGGATCCGTCGAAGGTCAGGATGACCATCGAAGCGGATCCCCATCATGTCGAAGGCCTCCCGTTCATGCCAGTCTGCCGTACCCCACAGCGACACCACGCTCCGGATAATCGGATCCTCCCGCGGAACCCGTACCCTTACCAGGACCTTCGTCGGCAGCGACAGGGAGGAGAGGTTATAGACCACCTCGAGCTCGCCGCTTGCAATCCTATCCACAGCGCTCAGGCAGTTCAGATAGTCGAACCCTATCCCCTTAAGTGCGGTGAGGATCTCGTAGCCTTTCTCGAGACGGATATCCATTCGGGCCTCGACACCCTTGACCTCTGACGCCTTGACGGCATCACCGAACTGTGACTTGATGGCTTCAATGACCTCGTCCGGCGTCATCAGACCCACTCCAGGGCGCCCTTGCGCCAGGCATAGGCGAAACCTATCAGCAGAATGGCGATAAAGAGCATCATCTCGACAAAGGCAAACATCCCCAGCCTCCGGAAGACGACTGCCCAAGGCAGCAGATAGATCGTCTCCACCGCGAAGATCACGTAGACCAGGGCGTACAGGTAGTACCGGACGTGAACACGGATCCAGGAGGCGCCGACCGGGTCTTCGCCGCACTCGTACGTGGTCAACTTTTCCGGCTCGGGGTTAGTGGGGCGCAGCAGTCGGGAGACGACGTCGACATTCACCACAACGAACAGCAGCCCAACAATCAGAAAGATGCCGACAATTGCATAATCTGCTGCCATCTCACCACCTGTATTCGAAGTGCGTATCCGACGTGGACGAGGCTCGCCTTGCGGGTTGGCCTCGTAAAGGGGATCGCCGGGCCCGTGATTTATCCCGGCGACAAAAAAAATTGCCCCGCGCAGGGCATTCTGAAGGGTGTGCCGACTGTTCGCTGCAGGGCCTTCCGGGATTTCCCAATCAACTTCGTGAAATTTTTAGCATACTAGCACAACCGCCATACCCTGTCAAGGACAAAAGCAAATGTTTAGTGTGCTGCGCCCGTGGACTTTGGCGATCCTGGCGCCTTCGCAAATCCCCTGACGTACGTCACCAGTTCTTTAATCTGGGTATCGTTAAAATCCAGCCCGAACGCGGGCATTCCCGTCTTACCACCCCCCTTAATCATCTGAAAAAGGGCGTCATCGGACCGTGTTTGCATATAGGCTGAATCGGTCAAGTTAGGCGTCTTCATCCAAAAAACCATTTTTGCCTGCCACCCATCGCCTTTACCGCTTACACCGTGGCATAAGGCGCACCTTGACTCGTAGGTCGACCGAGCGCTTGCTGCCGCACCTTCGTTCCCCGCGCCAAACGCGGGAGACGCCACTACGACGAACAACAGCAGAACTGCCAAAAACCACTGGGAACGGAGTCGGAACAGGATATCGATAAGCAACTCAACAGCCCTCCTTTGATTCGACTACATGATGAATGATGATGAGTGATGAGACGTTAACGAGCGCGAAGTGTGGCCAGGGCTTCCTGTGCCGCCAGCAGGGTCGTCTCGATATCGGCGGCAGTGTGCGCATCGGACAGAAAAGCTGCCTCGAACTGGGAGGGCGGGAGATAGACCCCCCGTTCAAGCATGGCCCAGAAGAACGCGGCATAGCGATCGGTGTCTGCGGTCCGAGCCGTCCGGTAGTCGATGATCGGTTGCTCGGCGAAGAAGGCGGTACACATCGAGCCGACCCGTTGACACTGAAGCGCAATGCCCTCCCTTGCCGCCGACTCTCGCAGCCCTGCTTCCAATTGCGCTCCTTTCGCCTCAAGCCGCTCGTAGAATCCGGGCTCGTCGAGGAGGCGAAGGGTCTCGATGCCGGCCCTCATAGCCAAGGGGTTGCCGGAGAGAGTCCCGGCCTGATAGATGGCCCCCAGGTGGGCGACCTGCTCCATGATCCTGCATGGACCGCCGTACGCGCCGACCGGCAGGCCGCCGCCGATAATCTTCCCGAGACAGGTCAGATCCGGCTGAATACCGTAGAGCGCCTGGGCGCCACCTTTGCCCAACCGGAATCCGGTCATGACCTCGTCGAAGATCAGCAGCGAGCCGTGGGCGGCAGTGATCTCTCGCAACGCCGCGAGAAACCCCGGCCTCGGCGGAACGACCCCCATGTTACCGACCACCGGCTCTACGATCACGCAGGCAATCTCGTGGCCGACCGACCGGAACGCCGCCTGAACAGCCTCGCCATTATTGTAAGGCAGCGTAATCGTCAGGCCAGCGAGATCCGGCGGAACGCCGAGGCTGTCCGGCACACCAAAGGTCATGGCGCCGGAGCCGGCCTTCACCAACAGGCTGTCGGCGTGCCCATGGTAGCATCCCTCAAACTTGACGATCCGGTCGCGCTTCGTGACGCCACGGGCCAACCGGATAGCACTCATGGTTGCCTCAGTCCCGGAGTTTACGAACCGGACCAGTTCGATCGAGGGGATCGCCTCGACCACCATTCGGGCCAGCGTCGTCTCCCAGACCGTCGGCGCGCCGTAGCTGACGCCTTGAGCCGCCGCCTCCTGGATTGCCTTCACGACGGCAGGATGGGCATGGCCGACAATCATCGGTCCCCAGGAGCCCACATAGTCGATATAGCTTTGATCATCGACGTCGTAGAGGCGGCAACCTTGGGCCCGCTCGATCACCACCGGGTCCCCGCCCACAGCTCGGAATGCCCGCACGGGGCTGTTCACACCTCCCGGCAGCAGGCGCGTCGCCTCTTCAAAGAGCGCTTTCGAGCGCGGACCTGTCCGGGTGCGGCGCACAGGCGGGCTGGTCACGGTCTGTTCTCCAGCAGGCGCGCGGCCTCCTTGGCGGCATAGGTCAGGATCAGGTCGGCGCCGGCTCGCTTGATCGATGTCAGCGTCTCCATTAAGACCCGCTCTTCATCGATCCACCCCTGTCGTCCGGCTGCCTTCAACATGGCGTATTCGCCGCTCACGTGATAGGCCGCGACCGGCCCGCCAAACTCCTGCTTTACTCGCCAGAGGATATCCAGGTACGGAAGGGCCGGCTTTACCATCACGATATCCGCCCCCTCCTCCAGATCAAGCCCCACCTCCCGGAGCGCCTCGTCACTGTTCGCCGGATCCATCTGGTAGGTGCGGCGATCCCCGAATTGGGGCGCTGAGCCAGCCGCATCGCGAAACGGACCATAGAAGGCGCTGGCATACTTGGCCGAATAGGCCATAATCGGCGTGTCCTCGAAGCCATCATCATCCAGCGCCTCACGGATAGCCGACACCCGGCCATCCATCATGTCGGATGGTGCGACCATATCGACGCCGGACTCGGCATGAGAGAGCGCCGTCCTGGCCAGCAGTTCCAGCGTGGGATCGTTTTTGACCTGGCCCCGTTCTACGACACCGCAGTGGCCGTGGCTGGTGTATTCGCATAAACAGACATCCGTAATGACCAACAGATCGGACACTGTATCCTTGATCGCGCGCACTGCCTGCTGGACGATCCCATCCTCAGCGTAGGCCTCAGAGCCTACAGCATCTTTCGCAGCCGGCAGGCCGAACAGGATGACTCCGGGAATACCCATCGCTGCTGCCTCTTTCGCCTCCTTGGCCAGCTCATCCACCGAAAGATGGAAACAGCCCGGCATCGAGGAGATCTCCTGACGCACGCCGTGTCCGTGGACGACAAAAAGCGGCTGAATCAGATCTTCAAGATGCAGGTGCGTCTCTCGTACCAATCGACGAAGGGTATCATTCTGGCGCAGGCGCCGTGGCCGAAATACCGGGTAGTACATGGCTCCTCCTCGAAAGGGCTGCTCTTGCAACGTGGTCCCCTTCTTATGGCAGTCATTCTACCCGCGCCTCCCATCCTGGTCAACTGCCTTCAGCGCTGCAGGTACTTCGCGCCCCGTTCCGGAGGCGGCGGGGCCCCGCCTGTCAGCAGCTCGAAGAAGAACTCGACGCTGTTCTCGGAGCCCCTGATCCCTGGCACCACTGAGCGATTGAGGTAACGAAGCCCCATCATCCAGCAACAGGTGGCGTAGGTCAGGACCACATTGTTCTCCAGGCTGGTATCCCGACGGGGGTCGTACCGCCCGTAGTAGTTGATGGCAACATTTTTGATCGGCGTGAGCAGCAGCCGGCCAATAACGCCCGAGGTCTCCCGATCGCGAAATGGACCGGAAGGCTGCTCCGCCGTCGTGCCACCGCGGATGAAGGAGTGGGCCAGCTCCACCCGTCCGTACTCAGGGTACGCAAGTTGGACACCGGCCTCGATCCCATCGACTCGATTGCTTTCGGTGTTGAAGGCAGTGACCCCATAGAAGGTCAAATCCCGCAAGGGGGAGGCGCGAAGGTCGGCCACCAGGTTGGAGAAGCGACGCTCCTGCACGTCCGAGAAACCTGTACGGCTGGCCGGCTCGCGGGTCGCTTCACGGACCGCCTGGTCGATTCGTTCCGGTGTCAGCGCATTCAGAAAGAGGTCGGAGAAGGTTCGCCTCTGGGGATTCAGGTTGACGCTCTGGCTGAGTGAAAAGGAGAGGAGTTCATGGGTGCGGATGGAACCGTCGGTCTCCTTGAGTTTGGCCAGCAGGCGATTCGTAAGGGAGTAGGTCAGCCGGTTCTGTGGGCTGATATAATCGACGCCATCAAATTGCGGAAGCCTCTGTTGACTGACAGGATTGATGTACCAGTAACTGAGGCGCGGCTCGAACAGGTGAACCAGCCGATCGACCCGCGCGCTTGACACCTCGAAGTTGCGGAAGAATCGAGTGATAAGCTCGTTTCGAGCCTCAAACAGCTCTCGGCTTGTGCCGCTCCCGCTTCCGTCGAGGCGCTTCGTGTAGGCGGTCTCGCGGAAGCCCACAGACGGCATCATAGTGGCCCAGGTCAGCAGGCGCCACGGCAGTAACAGTTTCGGAAACAGATCGGCCCGACCGCTGTCCGGCGTATCTTTCCGCCGGAGATAGGTCCCGGCGAGTTGCCCCTCCAGAAGGATGGGCGAGCCGAACAGTCGCTGTGGAGAGGCGAAGAAGCTCACATCAGGAACTCGAGTGAGGCGGCTGTCGCTGGTATCAAGATTCAGGGTACGGCTATCGTCGAGCTGGAGCTCGAGGCCGTAATGCTGCCACATTTGCGTGAGAAAGACGCGCGAGTTGGTGAAGCTCGCGGTCCTCGCCTCAGGTGGGGAATCGGGAAACGCTCGTTGAATCAGCCGGTCGCTCACGTAGTTGATGTCGCTTTTCAGGCTCAGCTCCGGGTTGAATTGCTGATCGTGGCGGGCGGTGACGATGGTTCGCACCTCGCTCTGCGTTCCGCTCAGGCGATCCTGGATCACTCGGGCATCCAGGAAGCCTCTCGCCTCCGGTCCCAGGATATACCGGTAGGCAACCTCACCCTCAGCGCCCCGATTGGCCCGGTAGACGCCGGTCAGGGTGAGATCCTGGGACTCATCGATGGCCCAGAAGAACGGCTGCTTATACGTGAACCCTGATCGACCGCCGCCGCCGACATTGGGGATCAGCCAGCCGGTGCGCCGCGGCCCGACAGGGTAGACGAGATACGGGACAGGAGGTGAGGGTAGGCCACGGACCCAAAACGACGCCCACTTCGCCTCGAGATACTCATCTTGTTCGAGGACAGCCTCTTTCGCGTGAATCTCCCAATCGACACCGCCAAGCTCAGGTTGACAGATGCGGCAGGTGGTGAAATTACCATCGACCAGCCGATACCTGCGCTCTCCTTCCTTATGGATCTCGACGCCTCCAAAGGTGGTCGCGGGAAGAATCGCTCCTTTGGCCTGATACATGACACCCGTATTGGTGCGGTAGTGGTATTCCAGTCGATCGCCGTCCAGACGGCTTGCCCCATCGATGAGTTGAACTCTTCCTCTGGCTCGAATGACCTCCTGAGCCTCATCCACCTCGACCTCATCGGCGCTGAGGATACGGTTCTCCATCTGGATTCGGACGTCGCCTCTCGCGATGGCGAGCTTGTCGCGCTCACGGCGCTCGATCTCATTCGCCTCGATCCGAACGGCCGATTTGAGTTCATTGAGCTTATTAAGGAGATCCCGGGATTCCGTGTCCTGTGCCAGAACCACTGGTGTGAACCAGGGGGAGGCAAAGAAGAAGAGCACCAACAACAAGAGGTAAAGTGGCATCGACAAAGACCTCGTGAGGGTGCCGCAAAGACCTTCGTAGAGGCAGGGCAAGCCCTACCCAGGATGGACGCACCACAGGCAGCGCCCCTACAGGATCGACCGAAGATGCCTTCGCCTTATATCAGAGCGCCCCACCGAAGGCAAGAAGTTTTGCATTGTCGATAAGCCTTATACTGCCCCCCTTGAGCGGTGAGAACGAAAAGGGGATCGCCCGGCAGGACATGAGAGGGGCGGAGGATTCGGAGGGCGCAAGCCTACAAATCATTCCCCGCGTATGAGAGGTTGAAGCTCTTATTGACGAGCGGAAAATCGGGCACGATATTTTTCAGAATGGCGTAATGAAGCGCCGGCCAGTTGGCGAATGACGGATCTTTGATCTTCACGCGCGTAAGCCGATTCTGCTCACCGGCGACAAGCCAGTGCCAGATCGGACCGCGCCACCCCTCAACGAGGCCAAACCCGCTCGCCCCTATCCGTAGTGTCGGGAACGGCGACGAGACTTTGCCGTCAGGGAGTCCATCCAATGCGTGTATAATCAGATTGGCGGTCTCTCGCGCCTCCTCTACCCGCACCATCAGTCGCGCCCAGACATCGCCTTCACTGTACACCGGCACATGCGGCGGCAGATCCGCATACGCGGCAAAGGGATGATCCCGCCTGGCGTCCCGATCGATCCCGCTGGCGCGTGCCGCCAGCCCGACGACCTGCAACTCGCGTGCGGTTTCTCTCGACAGGCGCCCTGTCCCGTGTAGGCGGTCCAGCACTAAACCATTGTTCAGCGCGATCTCTACGACTTCGTCGAAGTCAATCGCCGTGCGCCCCACCGTCTCCCGCGCATCTGCGATCTGCTCCGCCGTGAAATCGTGCGTCACGCCACCCGGAATCAGCGTCCCGCGAAGCAAGCGATGGCCGACCAATCGGGCATTCAAGCGGAGCAGATCTTCGCGCAGGCGCATCGCGTGGGCATTGGCGACCGCGAAGCCGGTGTCGGTACAGATCGCGCCGACATCTGCGATGTGATTGTAGAGCCGTTCAAGTTCAAGCAGCGCCACACGCAGATAGGCTGCGCGAGGTGGGATCTGTAGTGCCGCCAGCGATTCGAGCGCCTGACAGAACGCGAGCGTGTGCGCCACGCTGCTGTCCCCGGAAATCCGTTCAGCCAGTTCCACCCCGCGGGTGAGCGGGAGCGTCTCAAATAGCCGCTCAATCCCTTTATGAACGAAATAGAGCCGGGACTCGAGATTGACAATGGTTTCGCCCTCGACACTGAATCGGAAATGGCCGGGCTCGATGACGCTCGCATGCACTGGGCCCACGGTGATTTCATGGATCCCCTCGCCCTCAACGCGGCGAAACGGGAAGGGTGTGCCATCGTCCGCAAATGCAGGGGGCGACGAGGCATCCTTCAGCAGGGGGTGATACGCTGTGGGCCAGAACTGATGCAACGGCAGGCGGCGCAGGTCGGGGTGACCGGTCGGTACAAGGCCAAACAGATCATGAATCTCGCGCTCGAAACGGCTGGCCAGATACCAGCGGGTCGCCAGCGATGGGAATCGGCGGTCACCCTCCGGGACTGTCACCGACGCGACGATGAACAGATCGGCGCTTTCGATCTCGAAGAGGTAGCGTAACGTAAAGGTGTCGCGCTCCGCGCGTGTATCCTCGGCTACGATCAGTTCAGGTTTCGCACAAAACCTGTCACGCACATAATCAGCAAACGCGGGTATCTCGTCCCGTTCGACACTTACTCGCACCTCCCGCGGAGGGTGCATCCGAAGGTCGGTCAGCTTCAGCGTCGTCGCGTGAAGCTGCCGGGTGACACTATTCAGATCAGGCATGGGAGACCCCGAGCACCCTGAGCGCCTGCTCCAGGGCCTCTGCAATCGTGTGCGGGAACGTCAGTCCGAGCACAAGCAACAAGGCGAAATTGACCGCGAGCGGCGCCAACGACCATCTGAGCACATCTCCGTGCTCCACCTTCTCGGGGGGCGCCCCGTAGAGCATCTGGTTCACGCTGCCGAGCATACCGGCGAACACGACGGCGAGCAGCGCCACCCCCAGCATCACCACCCACATGGGTCCGCTCTCCACGCCCGCGCGAAAGATAAGGAACTCACTCATGAATAGTCCGAAGGGGGGGAGACCCAGCAGCGCAAGCGTACCCGCTGCAAAGGCGCCGGCCGTCAACGGCGACGCCCGCAACAGCCCGCGCACTCGCCGGATATCGGTGGTCTGATATTTCAGCAGGATGTTTCCCGACAGGATGAATAACGACGACTTTGACAGCGCATGATTGATTATGTGCAGGAGGGCGCCCAGTACGCCCCAGTAACCCCCAAAGCCCAATCCCATGCAGATCATGCCGACGTGTTCGACGCTTGAATAGGCCAGCATGCGCTTGTAATTGCGCGATGCAACAAGAAAGGCCGCGGCCACTGTGAGCGAGAGCAATCCGATACCTAAAAGCCAAGGGCCGGCGAAGTGTACGCCGACCGCGATGTCCGTCACCACCTTGAAACGTATCAGCGCGTACAGTCCCACGTTGAGCAGGACGCCGGACATCAATGCACTGATCGGAGCGGGCGCCTCACTATGAGCATCCGGCAGCCACGTATGCATCGGCGCCAGACCCGCCTTTGTGCCGTAGCCGACAAGGATGAAGGCGAAGGCGAGCCGAACCACCTGGGGATTCAACGATGACGCGGCGGCTCGGAGAGAGGTCCAATTCACTGCAATCTCGCCTGCGTGCGAGGCGCCGGCGTAATACATCAGCGCTGTGCCGATGAAGGCGAGCGCGATGCCTACCGAGGAGAGGATAAGATATTTATAAGCTGCCTCCAACGATCCCGGCGTGTTGTGCAGGTTGACCAGAAAGGCGGTCGCTAATGTCGTCCCTTCAATCGCCACCCACATGATGCCGAGGTTATCGGTCGTGACCGCTAGGAGCATGGTAAAGATAAAGACGTGAAATAGCGCGAAGAAACTGCGTACGCGGGCGAGATGCGTATCGTCGTATTCCGCCCGGATATAACCGAGCCCGTTCAGCGCGGCGATCGCTCCCAACAGGGTGATCACGACGACCATCAACGCCGAGAGCCCATCTGCGCGAAGCAGTCCCCAGACGGCAGTAGGCACCTCGCCCCGCCACACTCGCGTGGCAATAATGAGACCGGCGGCCAGTCCGCCAAGCGCTGCGAGCGCGTGGATACACTCGAGCCACGTCCGCTGGCGTGCTAGGACCAGGAGGGCTGCCGCGATCAGCGGCATAAGCACCAGCGCGCCCAGTATCACCCCTTGAGCCTCCCTAACCGGTCCACCTCAATCGAATCAAAATTCTCTTTGATGCGATAGATGAACACCTCCATGATCAGCACAACAACCAGCACATCGAGGAACACTCCCATCTCCACGATGAACGGCACCCCATACGTGGCCAGCAGCGCGAGTAGGAATATGCTGTTCTCCAGCATTAAGAAGCCGAGGATCTGCGTCAATGCGCGCCGACGATTCACCATCACGAAAAAGCCGATAAGCACGCCGGCAAAGGCGATCGGAATAGCCTCAGCGGTAGGGAGCGGGTTGGACGCGGCGACAGGAGCCATCACGTAAAACGCAATCGTCACCAAGCCTCCGCACACCACCAGCGCCGCGGGCGTACCCAGATACGGCAAGGCGGCCGGCTGCAAACCGATCTTGACCACCGCGCGTGTAAGCACACGCGGAATGATGAACACTTTTAAGAGCGCCAGCGCCAGCGCAACACTGGCCAATTCAGCACTTCTCGTGAACGCGGCGACGACTGCCGCCAGAATGGTCAGGATGAGTGATTGCCCCGCGAATAGTCTGACCTGTCCGGCCAGGTCCCGGCACACGATCAGCAGAAACGCCGTGCCAAGCGCCGCGAACGAGAGTAACGTGACCAGCCTTGGAAAGAGTTCGGTAACCATTTGCCTACCCTATTTGACGAACAAAAACGAGATGACGGCCAACAGAGCGAGCGCAAACGATCCGCTCAACAGCGCCGGCAGCCGGAACAGCCGCAACTTGGCCACCGCCGTCTCGAGCGCCGCGATCCCTGCTGCGAGCGCGCCCACCTTCACGATCAGCGCACCGAAGGCCACCGCCAGCGCGAACGGCGTGACCGTCAACGCAACACCCCACGGGAAAAATAAGTTCGAGAGCAGCGCCAGGAAGATCAGCAACTTCATCCCTGCGGCCCACTCGATCAGCATGAGGTGCCGCCCCGAGTACTCCAGAACCATCGCCTCATGGATCATCGTCAGTTCCAGGTGTGTCGCGGGATTATCAACCGGTAATCGCCCCGTCTCTGCAAGGGCTACGATGAAGAACGCCATAAATGCCAGCAGGTGCCCGGGGGTCAGCAGCAAAAGCGAATCGGATGCGCCGCGTCTGACAATCTCATCGAGACCAGTATTGCCGGCGCGCAGGGCTATCGCGAAGATCGCGATCATCACGGTCGGCTCAGCCAGGGCGGCAACGGCCATCTCACGGCTCGATCCCATGCCGCCGAACGCGCTTCCGGCATCGAGACCCGCCAGCGCCAGAAAGAAGGTGCCGAGCAGGAAGAGATACATCAGTACGATGATATTGCCGAGAAAGCCGAGCGGCGTCCGGGTTGTAAGTAGCGGAACGAGAAGTGCTGAGAACAGCATCGTCGCCGCAAGCAGATAGGGTGTAAACCAAAAGATCCACGAGGTGGTCTCGGACACAATCGTCTCTTTCACCAGGAGCTTGCGTAGATCGGCGTACGGCTGCAGCACGCCTGCCCCACGCCGTCCTTGCAGCCGCGCTTTGACCCGCCGAACCAGTCCCACCAGGAGCGGCGCGCCAAGTCCGACCAGGAGCAACTGGATCACTTCGATCAGAATCTGTGTGAGCATCCGCTCGCTAACCCGCCAGCGCCAGGAGGACCACCAGCGCCGCGAAGATATACAACAAATACAGATGCACGTTCCCCGACTGTACGATGCGCGCCCGCTGCGCGCCGCGCTGCACAAGCCGTGACAACGGGCCATACAGCGCCTCCTCGAATATTGAACGCGCCTCATTGCGGTAGGTGATGGTCTCCACGAACATTCGAGATTCCGGATGGAACTGAATGTCCAGCTCTTTCACCGGACGGTACAACAGACCAAACACCCGCTTGAACGGATTGGCGAATGCCGTCGCCGTATACTCAAAACGCGACGTCTGCAACGCGCGTCCGCACCCCCATGTCTCGTACGCGCGCCATCTTGTGTTCGCGCCGATGACGCGTAAGACCACCGGAACCAGCACAAGCAGCAACACGAGAGCAGCCGCGATCCACAGCGGCGATACCATCGCGAACGCGTCATTGGCGACAATGACGTTCCAGTTGAAGCGCACGTCCGCATGCGCGCCTGTCAGGTCGGCCGCTGTCGTATTTAAGAGGCGCACAATGCCCACCGGCGCGACCCCGAGCGCCAGGCATACGACCGCTGATATCGCCATCGTCCCACGCATCATCCGCGGCGCCTCTCGCGCCTGGTCGGCCTGTGTGCTGCGCGGGAGCGCCAAAAAGGTAATACCAAAGGCTTTTACAAAACAGGCGGCCGCGAGCCCGCTGGTTAACGCGAGCGCGGCGATCGACAACGCGAAGAGCAGATTGGTTCCTGTTGCGGAGATCTGGAAGCTGAGGAGAAGCGATTGAAACATCAGCCATTCGCTGATAAAGCCGTTGAACGGCGGCAGCGCCGCAATCGCCACCGATCCGACGAGGAAATATGCGGCAGTCTGCGGCATTCGCTTGATGAGCCCGCCCATCTCCTCCATATTGCGGGTTCCGGTTGCATGCACAACGGCGCCTGCACCCATGAAGAGAAGGGGCTTGAACGTCGCGTGATTCAATGTATGGTACAGGCTCGCTACCAGCGCCAGTGAGGCCAGGGCGTCGAGGTGGTAGCTCTGGAACAGCATCCCGGCCCCCACCCCGAGTAGGATGATGCCGATATTCTCGACGCTGGAATAGGCGAGCAGGCATTTGAGATCCTGTTCGACCAACGCATACAGTACGCCGAGCACCGCGCTTACCGCCGCGACGACCAGTATTGCGCCGCCCCACCAGGATGCGCCGACCCCAAGCCAATCAAATCCGATTCGGACAAGGCCGTAGATGCCGAGTTTGATCATCACCCCCGACATCAGGGCGGATACGTGACTGGGCGCCGCCGGATGGGCTTTCGGAAGCCAGATGTGCAAGGGAACCACGCCTGCCTTTGCCCCAAAGCCGAGCGCCAGCAGGATGAACACCGCATGGCGCATTGGACCGCTCAATGCCGCCGATGCGGCCCGCCATCCGCTCAGATCCATCGTGCCCGTCGCGCGCGCCATCAAGAGAAAGCCGATCAGCAGGCAGGCGAAGCCTGCGTGCGTCATCACCAGATAGATCCAGCCCGCGTGCTGTGTTTCCCTATGCTCAGCCTCTGTCATCACGAGGAAATATGACGCCAGCGACATCGCTTCCCACATGACCAGAAATGTCAGCACGTTGCGCGCCAAAGCGACCAGCACCATGCCGGCCAGGAAGGCGTTGAATCCAAGACCCATTCCCGCCAGCGAAGCTTTTCCCTCATAGGTGCGGGTGTAGGCGATGGCATAGACCGCGGACGGGACCGCCGCCACCGCAATCACCAGGACAAAGAACGCGCTGAGGCGATCCATTCCGAGGGAGAGTCCGCCGACGGGGATAAGCGCCGGGATCATGACATCCAGCGCGCCGCCCGCCAAGCCTGCCGCGCCCAGCGCGAAGGCGGCCACGGCGCCAATGAGCGCGCACACGTGCGCCGCCAACCGCGAGACGCGCGGCCGGCGCGCCGCCAGTACCGCCCCCGCGGCGCCTGCGCCGAAGCCCCCGAGCGTCAGGAGCAGCAGGTTCAGCATCACCGCCTCATTCAGCGCCATCGTCACTTACCGAGCCATCCTTGGGTCGAATAAATTAACGGTCGCATAAATAGTTTTACATTATCGAACATCCCTCCTCACCTCCCTTTGCCAAAGGGAGGATTTACCCCTCTTTGGAAAAGAGGGGTGAGGGGAGATTTTCTCAATGGATATCGAACAATTATGAGACTGTTAATATGGTTACTCGCGTCTCTCGAGTGCCGTCAGGATCCCGGCCAGGATCATCAGCGGGGGCGGCGGGCAGCCGCCGACGACCACATCGACCGGCACAACGGCCGACACGGGTCCTACCACCCCATAGCCGCCCGCGAAGATCCCGCAATCCCTGGCGCAGTCGCCGACGGCGACGACGATCTTCGGATCAGGGATCGCGTCATAGGTGCGCTTGAGGGGATCGGCCATATTGCGTGTGACCGGACCGGTGACCAGCAGACAATCCGCATGGCGCGGTGAGGCGACGAAGTGCATTCCAAACCGCTCCAAGTCATAGTAGGGATTATTCAGCGCCCCGATCTCCAACTCGCACCCGTTGCACGAGCCCGCATCCACCTCTCGGATGTGGAGTGAGCGGCCGAAGAGGCGCCGCGCGCGCTCGTCAACCTGGCGCGCGACGGCCTCGATCTGTCTATCGTCATGCGTCCTGACTGGCGGCTCAGTTACCACCGGTGTGGTCCAGATCTTTCTCACCAGTGTCAGCATCTCAATCCGCGTTCTCCTGTCACCTCACTGCGGCGATGTTCTTATCCCTCTCCGCGTCGCTTGGGTGTATGTGTCCGCTCGAGCCGTATCTCCTCAAGCATCCCGCGAACGCCGATCAGGTGGTTATTGAAGATTTCCCTGGCCGCGTCGAGCAGCTTAAAGATCGACGGGTCGCTTACGGAATAGTAAACATTCGATCCCTCTTTGCGGGCCACCACAATCCCCTTATTACGAAGGACCGCAAGCTGCTGCGAGGCGTTGGCGGGCTCAATCGAGAATCGCTGACTGATCTCGTTCACCGTGAACTCTCCATTGCGGAGCGCATCAAGGATCGAGATCCTCAGTGGGTGCGCCAGCGCTTTAAAGAAGTCCGCCTTGAAGTTGCTCAGTTGTTGTCTCATGGCTTTCGGATACTCACACAATTGCGCATTATTGCATCTGCAAGTATTCATATATGTACACCATTTGTTCACGCTCGTCAAGGTCTCGGCGTCAGCCCCTATCTTCACCCTTTCCAAAACACCCACAGTTTTGGGATACTGACACGCGATACGATTAAAAATAGCTGTTCCGGAAATCTTACGGGTATGGCAGGAGCCGGAACGACCTTCGCCGGAGGAGCGGGGTACCCACCGAGTCGCGGCCGGGAAGGAATACGGAAACTGACCGAGTCTGCGAGGGAATTTCCGAAGGCTGCCGCCCGGCAGCGACCGGCAGGGTCGTTTCGAGAGGCGGGAGAGTGACGGCTGCCTGCCATACCCAGGAGCATATCGGAATGTGGAAACGGCGGCGGATCGAAAGAATCTATCGGCCCGGCGAAGGGCACGAGGCGAAACACAGCATTCTCAGCGAAACGCTCCTGCGGCTGATACGGCAAGAGCCGTTACGCGAGCGGATCGTTCTGGATGTCGGGTGCGGCAATGGGCGCTTGACCTTTGCCCTGGCAGAAGAGGCCGGTCGGATTATCGGGATCGACTGGTCGGAGCAGGCTATCGAGCAGGCCAGTCGGCAAGCCCGCGCCCGCGGTCTTGACCACGTCACGTTCGTGCGCTGCGACGCGGAGCGGACCGACTACGGTGAGTTTGGTGCGATCGACCTGGTGGTCGCCCATCTCTGCATGTCAGACGAGATCCTTCGACGGGCGGCCGCGGTTCTGGCGCCGGGCCGCTGCATCGCCTTTTCGACCCTTCACCGGGACCAATGGAAAGAGAGCGGCAGGAGTTCGCGATTTGCCTACGGAGAACAGGATGTTGAAGCGGTGCTCGCCACAACGGGATTCGAGCCCGCCTATCTCGAGACCGAGCATGAAACACTGTCCTTTGCCGCTGCGGCTGACGCCCTGGCCTACATGGAGGCCCTAGATCTCATCGGGAAATGGAAGGCCGATAGTCGGTGGGAGGGGTTTCTCGCCTATCTGGAGCGCGGCGGGAGAGAGCTGACGATCAGGGCCCGTGTTACTGTGAAAGCGCGCAGGCGGTAAGCGCCTGGGCAATCTCCCTTTGTGCGTCGGGATCGGTCTCGCGGGTACGCGCCTCGCCGAGCGCCGCGCGCGCCTCAGCCGTGCCGATCCGTCCCAAGGCCCAGGCGGCGTGACCTCGGACCAGCGGCTCCGGATCAGAGAGGAGTGTCGCCAGAGCCGGGACCGATGTCTCGGCGTCCAGGTTGCCAAGCGCGACGGCCACGTTTCGCAGAAAGCCGCGCCGTTTTGAACGCTTAATGGGGCTCCCCTTGAACCGCGACCGAAACTGGTCGTCGTCGAGCGCAAGGAGAGGGATCAGCTCCGGCGCATGCAGACCCTCACGGGGGTGAAAAGTGGGCTCTACTGAGGCTCCGATATTGACATTGTACGGGCAGACCTCCTGGCAGATATCACAGCCAAAGACGTGGTTGCCGATCAACGACCGTATCTCGGTCGGGATGCTGCCTTTCAGCTCGATCGTCAGGTACGAGATGCAACGGCGGGCATCCAGCCGATAGGGGCCGACAAAGGCGTCAGTCGGACAGGCCTTCAGGCACAGATCGCACGAGCCGCACCGATTCTTGATCGGCTGGTCCGGCGGCAGATCCAGGCTGAGAAACAGCTCGCCCAGAAAAAAATATGAGCCATGCTTCGGGGAGATGAGGAGCGTATTCTTGCCGATCCACCCGATCCCCGCCAGACCGGCGACCTCCCGCTCCAATACCGGCCCGGTATCGACGTACACCTTGCCCTGGACCTCCTCGCCGACGGCATGACGAATCCGGTCGAGCAGGGTGGCAAGCCGGCTCTCCATCATCGTGTGATAGTCGTCCCCCCACGCATAGCGGGAGATCCATCCCTTGGGTACGTCGGTATGGTCTGTCTCGCGCGGGAATGGGGTGTAATAGTTGATGGCAACAGCGACGACCGAGCGCGCCCACGGAAGCCAAGTGTCCGGGTGGCGTCGCGCCTGCTCGGTCCGCGCCATATAGGCCATCTCGCCGCTATATCCCTCTTGCAGCCAGTCGGCGAATGACTGTTCATGGGGAGGGTCGCTGACCGGCGAGATGCCGACCAACTCAAATCCCAGGCTGTGGGCCTCCTCTTTGATCGCCTGAGCCAACTGCCCAGGGGTAGATGTGACCGTGTCGGGTTCCCGCTGCTTTACGTCCATGTGCGCTTACCGCACCGCCTTCACGAATCTCGGGCGCAACACGTCCGTTCTCTCCTCCAGCAGCGCCTGCAATCGAACCGCATCCTCGGCCATAAAGAGATTATTGAACAGACAGTAGGTCGGTAGGGTGCCCTCGCATGCGGCCTTCAGCCGCTCAAGGTCCTGATCGGTGTGGACGTATCGGTAGCCGGTGAGGCCGTGCAGCCGGTAGTAGCGGATCACGCCGTACAGCGCCGTCTCCTTGAGCGGATCAACGACATGAATCAGGTCTAATTCGCGGCAGAGACCTCGGATCGTATCGGGTGCCCAGGCATCGCGCGGCTCCCAGGCCGCTTGCCAGCCGGCGCGGTCGATCGTGGTGAAGAAGTGGCGCAGGTTTGCGATGTGCTCGGGCGTCGGCGTAAAGCTTGGCGGGCACTGAAAGACGATGACCGTGGCGCCCAGGGCTGCCGCAAACGCCCGCGTCCGGGTCCAGGCGTCGATGACTTCATCAGTGGGCCGGAACGCGCCGTAACGATCTTTCAATTCAGGTGGGATCGGCTTGGCGAGGCGGCGATAGGTCGGGCTTGAAGGCTCGTGCGTAATGAGTTGCCATGCCTTCATCGTAAATGTGAACCCGGTCGGCGCTCCCGCCCGCCATCGCGTGCCTGTACTGACCCGCGGCAGTTTGTAAAAGGTCTGTTGGATCTCAACAATCGGGAAGGTTTTGTAGTACTCCTGCTGTCCCATGGCGAAGCCACAGGTCCCGATCTTGGCCTGGATCACTGAATCTTCTCTTCATCAAATGGGGTGTCTTCTGACGAAGAAGAAGACGACTGTGGCCGAGGACTGCTCGGGCCCATCCAGGTTCGCGTGGCGGCAAGGGCCGATATAAGGAAGGTCGCGCCGGTGAAGAGGTATTCGGTGGTCAGCCAGTGCACGACCCAGACTGTCTCGGGGACAGGGGGCGGCCCAACCCACAGCCACTGCACCGCCTTGACAAGAAGCAGCAGAAAGGCTACCCAGGCGATGATGGCGACGAGCAGCCAGTGCCTGGATCCAGGTGTCCGTCGATAGGTCCGGAGCACCAGTGCGGCCAGCAGGAGCGATGCGCCGGGGATGAGCCACAGAAGCGGCTCATGCGGTATAGTATGGCCTCTGAGTGTCCGGCCGAGGGCGAGCTCCAGGCCGGCAATCGAGATGACCCGATGAACCCCGTATTGGCCGGCGATTACCCAGGGCAGAAAGAAGAGCCCCAAGGGGATGACCCCTACCCACGCCACCTTGTCCCAGCGTCGAGGAGACACGGGCGTGGTCGGCAGCGCAGCGAATACAGCGCCGCACTGCCAGCACGCGCTGGCTCCGGATACCTTGCGCGCGCCACAGGCCGGGCAGGCGCCAATCGGTTGAGTGCTCATCGGTACTCACGGACCGTGCATGAAAAGGTCCGCCTCCCCACACCACTATACTGTGAACGCCAAGTCCCCGCTGTCAAGACTTTTCCATCCTTATCGCCTTCAGCCTTCAGTCTATTATGAAAATCTCCCCCCACCCCTCTTTTCCAAAGAGGGGTACATCCTCCCTTTGGCAAAGGGAGGTCAGGAGGGATTCTTCGATAACGTAAAGTTGTGAGACAGTTAGTGACTACATCAGACCGGATATTCGATCCCATTCCGCCGTCAATTCCGTCACCCTTCGCTTGGCCTGAGTATGCGCATCCAGCGTTTCAAGGCATCGTTCCTTATTCTGGTAGATCTCCGGGTCGGCAAGAGCCTGGGAGAGATCCTGGAGAACCTTTTCGGCCTCGGCCACCTCCGCCTCGATCTTGGACAGCGACGAGAGAAGAGGGCTGGACTTCCGGTGCATCCGGTTGCGCGCCTCGGCCTCAGCCCGTTTCTGCTCCTTCGTCTTCCGTTCCTTCGAACGTTCCTCCTTCGCTCCGGGTCCCTGTGCCGGGGAGACAGGGGTATCTGGAGAGGAACGGATTGTACCCCCGGTATTCAGACCTGTAGAACCGGATTCGGCTTGGCCGCTGCCGGCGGCCTCTTCCGCCATCAGTTGCTTTTTATAGAGGAAATAATCGTAATCCCCGGCATACGGCGTGGCCGCTCCGTCCCGAACATCGATGATTCTGTTGGCCACGGCCCGGATAAAATGCCGGTCATGGGTGATGAAGCAGATCGTCCCGGAGAAGTCGCGGAGCGCTTCTTCCAGCACATCGCGGGAGGGGATGTCCAGGTGGTTCGTGGGCTCGTCCAGCAGTAGAAGGTTGGCGGGACGGATCAGCATCTTGGCCAGGGCCAGCCGGCTCTTCTCTCCGCCGGAGAGGACGGCGACCTTCTTCTTCACATCATCCCCGGAAAAGAGAAACCGCCCCAGAATCGCTCGGAGGAAGGACGACTCCTCCATGGGAGCGGCAGACGTGATCTCGTCAAGGAGCGTGTTGGCCGGGTTCAAGAGTTCCAACTGGTGCTGGGCATAGTAGGCTGTGGTCACGTTGTGGCCCAGCCTCCGTTCGCCCTTCTCGAACGGCAGGACGCCGGCCAGAAGCTTGAGCAGGGTGGATTTCCCCGCCCCGTTGGGGCCTGTCAGGGCCACCCGTTCCCCCCGGCGAAGCTCGACATTCAGGGCGCGGTAGATCGGATTGTCGTCATAGGACTTGTCGAGATCGATCAGCCGGATGACCGTCTCGCCGCTCCGTGGAGGCTCCGGAAATGAGAACCGGACCCGTTTCGCCTCAGGGGCCAGTTCCACCTTGTCCATCTTCTCCAGTAACTTGATCCGGCTCTGGACCTGGCGAGCCTTGGTGGCCTTATACCGGAAGCGGTCGATGAAGGCCCGGGTGTCCTCAATCTTTTTCTGCTGGTTCTTCGCGGTGGCCTCTAATATCTGCCGGGCCTCTGCCTTGGCCGCCACGAACTGGTCGTAGTTGCCGGTGTAGGCGATCAGTTGTTGTTGATCTACTTCCACCACCCGGTTGGCCAGGCGGTTCATGAAATTCCGATCGTGGGAGATGAGCAGGATCGCGCCGGCATATCCGGACAGAAACTTCTCCAGCCAGATGACCGACTCCAGATCCAGATGGTTCGTGGGTTCATCCAGCAGGAGCGCGTCCGGAGAGGAGAGGAGGATCTGGGCCAACGATGCGCGCATCCTCTGGCCTCCGGAGAAATTCTCCAGAGGCCGGGACAGGTGCTTCTCCTTAAAACCGAGGCCGAAGAGAATCTCCTTTGCTCTGGCCTCCAGGGAATACCCGCCGAGCTGTTCGTACTTGGTCTGAAGCGCACCGTAATGGGACAACAGTTCGTCCACTACTTCCGGAGGGGCCGTAGCGATCTCCTCCTCCAGAAGGCGGAGATGGCGCTCGATAGACGACGCCTCCGAGCCGTCGACCAGAACCTCTTCAAGCAGGGACTTGCCCTGATGGGCCTCCAGCTCCTGAGTCAGGTAGCCGATGACGGCCTTGTTGTTGATCGCGATCACTCCGCTGTCGGGCGTGATATTCCCCGCGATCATCTCCAGGAGCGTCGTCTTTCCCGCGCCGTTGGGTCCTACCAGCGCGACCCGGTCCTCAAGTCCGATCCGAAGAGAGACGTCTTTGAACAGCACGCGGCTGCCGAAGCGCTTGGATACCTGCTGAATCGAGATCATATAGTGTCAGTATAGGAGGACTTAAGTAGCGGTGTCAAACATGATAGAGGCCCTCGATCGGCCGAAAGATGCTTATGGAAGTAGCCGTGGCCATGCAATCAGGCCGGTCGCCTGTGCGGCGTTCCAGAGTTGCCGGTCATAGGTCGCCACCGTAACCGGCTCGCCCAGCATATCTTGCCAGAACAGAGCGGACGCCAAGTGAGCCGCATCGTAGCCGCGCAGGCCATAGTCCCAAGCAAGAGATGCGGCACGGGACACCAGAACCTCCGTCATCTGGAGGCGAACAAGACTGTCCCACTCAGCGCTGAAAAGCTGTAGCGCGGAGGCCCCTTCCTTGCGCGTCAACAGCGCCATGCGAACGGCCTTGGCCATCGCTGCGGCCACTTCCGCTCGGCTGATGATCGCTGTGCCGACCACCGCGGCCTGATCAATGAGCCCTCCAACCTCCGCAGAACCCGCCTCTGCCACGTACCGCTTGACAAGCGCGCTAGCGTCGAGATAGGCGATCACTCGCGGTCCTCAATCAGCAGATCGGCCACGGTGTGCTTTCCTCGGACCCGGGCCACGGGCGCCAAGGGTGTAAGCTTGCGCTTATTCCAGAGCACGA
Organism: Candidatus Methylomirabilota bacterium; assembly: GCA_028870115.1. Classification (NCBI taxonomy): domain Bacteria; phylum Methylomirabilota (SeqCode); species Candidatus Methylomirabilota bacterium. Next base: position 6,691 of record JAGWQH010000047.1, on the reverse strand, counting down.
GGCCCGACTGGGCCAGCGCTTCGATGCGGCCTTCAATCGGCAGGATCGTCGGCACGATCCGGCCTATCGGCGTTCCCCGCTCGGCGATCTCTACCGACTCTCCGGCCTTGACCAGCCGCAGGTAGTGGCTCAGCCTGCTCTTGAGTTCCCGTATGCTGACTCTCGTGTGCTTCGTCACTCCTTCCACGACGTCACCCCCTTTATCGTGACCTCATTATATAACAGTGTGGTCACATGATGTCAAATCCATGGGAGTCCCCTAGCCAACCCGTCATCCCAGAACGTCTAAAAGCGGCTTGACCAGGCATAGGCCGTGCGCTATCATTTTGCTAGCGGTCGTTCGCTCGAAAATAAGGAGGTGGTGTATGGCACAACTCCTGGTCCGTGATCTGGATGATCGAGTCGTGCAGCGACTCAAGAGCCGAGCGGCCCAACACAAACGCTCGCTGCAAGCCGAGGCGAAGAAGATCCTTGAGGAAGCAGTGCCTGACTCTGACGCTGCGTGGAAGCGTATCGATCGCATCTTCAACCGCTTCAAACGCTCCGGTCGCCGATTTAGTGACAGCGCAGTGCTCATCCGAGAAGATCGCAATCGGTGAGCGCCTATGTGGTCGATGCCAGTATCGGCGTCAACATGGGTCCACTCTCGTTTCTAACTCATTCACTCCCTGTAGCTCTCTGACGAAGAGGCACGATCGCAGCCGGTGGGTTCGTCGCGAGTTCGTCATACCGGCGAAAGCCGGTATCCAGAGAGCCTGACTGGATTCCCCCGTATTACGTGCGAGGCAGGCTCGCCACGCACCTGTCTGCGTGCGGAGACGCACAGGCAGGCGGAATAACGTGTGTGTGCCAACTTGATGTTGCTCACTGTGATCATCTGAGTTGGCTTCCCTCCGCCGCAACAGGCCGTTCTCCTGGCTCCACAGCCTCATCCTTCATCAACTTTCTCTTGTCCGGTCAACACGAGTGATGTATATTGCAATGTATATGTGGAGGAGGATGAATCATGACACAGAAGATTCGCAAGCAGATCTATCTCGATCCCCGTCACGCTCAGCTCCTGAAACAGCTCGCTCATGATCTGAGTCTGTCCGAGGCGGAACTCATCCGGCGCGCCGTCGATCAGCAGGCCTCTCATCTTGTCCCCCGTCGCCTGGATCCAGCCGTCTGGAAGCGGGAACGAGCCTATATCGAGCGGTTGATCCGAGACGGCGCCGTCCCTGGCAAACGAACATGGACGCGAGATGGACTCCATGACCGCTGAGGTCTTTGTGGATACCAACGTCCTGGCGTATGCCTACGACCGCTCGGAACCGGCCAAGCAATGCCAAGCCTTGGCTGTGCTGGACGTCCTGGCCATGCGGGAACGAGGGGTTCTCAGCACCCAGGTCCTGGGAGAGCTGTTCGTCACGCTTACCCGTAAGCTGACGGTTCCAATAGGGGCGGCTGCGGCAACCGAGAGGATCCAACACTACCTGCTGAGCTGGCCCGTGCTGGAGGTGACGGGACTGATTGTGCTGGAGGCGGCACGCGGCGTCCAATCGCACCAACTTTCCTTTTGGGATGCGCAAATCTGGGCCACCGCCCGATTGAATCAGATCCCCGTCATCTTCAGCGAGGACTTCAGCACAAACCGGACATTGGAAGGTATTCAATTCATCAACCCGTTCGCCGCCAGCTTTCGCCTCGAGGATTGGTGTTGACCGCCCGACCGATGTCAAAGACGAACCCAGCCTGATCTGGCACTCTGGCGGCCTTCAGAAAGTGACTCCAGGTCAAGTCAAGCGCCCCCTTACCATCAGGTAGGGGAAGTCCTCGCATTGACAACGCAATAGGAACACGGAGCAATCCACGCGCCCGCGCGAGGGGCGACCTGCGGAGTTGGGGGGGTTGCCGCTACACTGGGGCTGCAGCTCCGAGACCTCGAAACATATCAGTTCGGACATCTCTGGTTTTTGGGGAATAGAAGAAGGCGATTGCATACAATATATCATTATGTTAGCATTTTTTAAGAATGGAGGAATTACGATGCCCATTACCCACCTCTCTGAAAAGGGGCAGGTTCTCATTCCCAAGGCGCTTCGCCGCAAGTTCGGCTTGAAGCCGGGCGCGAAGATCCAGTTGGCCGAGGAAGCGGGGCGGCTGATCCTCTCACCGGTTCCGCCTGATCCAATCGCCGCCGCCACGGGTTTTCTCGAAGGGGCATTCTCGCTGACGGCCGATCTCCGCCGCGACCATCAGGAGGAAATCCGCCGTGAGCGAAAAGTTCGTGCTCGATAGTTTCGCGCTCGTTGCGCTGTTTCACAAAGAACCGGGCTGGCAGCGCGTGCAAGCGGCCCTCTACGAACAGGAGAAGGCCAACTCGCGGGCGTTCCTCAATTGGATCAACTGGGGAGAATTCTTCTACGTCGCCAAGCGCCGGGTCGGAGCGGCCAAGGCGGAGGAAGCCCTGGGTCGGCTGGAGCAGTTACCGCTGGAACTGGTACCCCTGGACCTCCCCTTGGTACGGGCAGCGGCCGAGATTAAAAGCGAGTACACCGTCTCGTATGCCGATGCCTTCTGTGTGGCGACGGCCCAGCGGATCAACGCGACCATCCTCACCAGCGATCAGGAGTTTCGGGCCGTCGAGCATCTCATCAAGATCCGCTGGCTTGCCGGATAACTGCACCATCACGCCTCACTCGTCGCTTATCATCGCCTCACACTGCTACCCCTTTTAATCCACGCCCCCCGCGGGGGCGACTCTTGATAACAAGGCTACGTAGAAGTCTGGTTATTGTACCGTGTCGCCAAATCAAGTTGACCAAGCGATTTGACACTGGACAGGGATGGTACTACACTGTTAGTACGTTAAGATATCATGAGAGGAGGGATCGTCATGGTGAAGCACCTGACCAAGCATGGCAATAGCTTGGCTCTTGTGATCGATCGTGGGGTATTAGACCTTCTTGAGATCAATGCCGACACTCCCCTATCGATAACAACCGACGGGAAATGCCTGATCGTCACCCCGGTAATGGACCCGGAGAGACAGAAACGGTTTCGCGCTGCACTTGCGGAAGGACACCGGAAATACGGAAAGATGCTCAAACGTTTGGCAGATTAGCGAATGGCGCCCGTCTTCCTCAGTCTTGATGAGGTCATCGAGATCCATTGGGACATGATCGAACGGTATGGCGGAAGCGCCGGCATCCGCGATATGGGCCTGTTGCAGTCGGCTGTTGCCATGCCTCAGGCCGGCTTTGGGAACGAGTTTCTGCACGCTGATCTCTTCGAGATGGCCGCTGCCTACCTATTCCATATCGTACAAAACCACCCATTTATCGATGGCAACAAGCGCGTCGGATCGATGGGTGCTTTCACATTCCTCAAGCTCAACGGGCTGACGCTTGCCGCCCCCGAAACCGATTTCGAACTGGTCGTTCTGGAGGTTGCGCGGGGACGACTCAACAAAGCCGCGATCGCCGCGTTTCTCAAAACACACTCCCACCGTTAGCGTCGCACCGGCGCGACTCCAGGGCGGACGTAGCCGGTCAGTAGGGGCACGTTGCAACGTGCCCCTCCAGCAGTTTCAATCCACGCGCCCGCGGGGCGCGATCCAGGGGAGGGCTAAGGGAGGGTCAACGATAGAATCTTGAGCTTCAATGAGGCCACGGTACGAATGCCGCGGAAACAGCGGTGGGGGCCAAGCCTCTGTGCCGGCGGTGGCTTCACCTGCGCCAGGCCCAGGTTATTTTCTCACCTTAAGGTTTCCTTGCTACGACTTTGCCGTCTTGCCAAATATAGATAGGTGTATGGTGGACCTGTGCCGTTTTCCGCGCCACTTTGGCGGCCCGCCGCAGCGCGCGTCCAACCGCCCGCACAAATGCCTCAGTCTCCGCCGTGCCATTCGCAGGCTTCATGGACCTTCCTCCAATAATCGTGGAGCCTCCCCTGAATTGTCATATACAGCCCAAGTATCTGCCAGCGGTCGATAAGCGCCGCGAAAATTCGTCCAACTTCGATCAAAGCGCCGGACTACATCGGCGCGTGGGACGGTGTGTCCTCCCTGCCGCACACGGGCAGCAATACGCTGGAGCGCAAGCTGGACCGAAGGGAGCCAGAGGAACACCATGTCAATCCGATACCCGACGGCCCTCCATCGGTTCAGTAGCCTGAGATAGGTCCGTCCGCTTAAGGTGCTTCAAAAGCGAAATCTTCACGGGACTTGGCCAGCCTCTCCAGTTCAGACAGTACCAGTCTTCCCGCTTGTCGTGCCGCTAATTCCGGGCGAAGGGGTGACAGTCCACCGGCAATGAGGTCGGCATTCACAAAGTGAATCACGTCCACCTCGCGAGGCAGAAACTCTCTAGCAAACGTGGTCTTCCCCGCACCATTCGGCCCGGCAATCACGATGCACTGTGGACGCTTAGAAGTCGGGTTTTTCACGCCAATCTTACCAGCACGCGCAGGTCGGTGAGTTTCAATGCCTTTTCTCGATCCACTAACTATGCGCATACGAGATCGTATCATAGCAATCGGAGAGAATCCAATGCCCGGCCCATTTCAATCCACGCGCCCGCGCGGGGGGCGACCGGCGATCCCGATCCAGACCCAGAGCCAGTTTCAATCTACAGGGGGTTCATTCCCCGCTGCTGGCCGCGAGTTCGTCATACCGGCGAAAGCCGGTATCCAGCGAGCCTGACTGGATTCCCCCGTATCACGTGCGAGGCAGGCGCGTCACGCACCTGTCTGCGTGCGGAGACGCACAGGCAGGCGGAATAACGGGTGTTTGCAACTTGATGTGGCCCACTGTGATCATCTGAGCTGGCTCCCCTCCCCCCATCGAGGGGGAGGGTGCGGGTGGGGGGGTATACCAAACGCGTGAAGGACCCGCTATCGACGCAGATATCCTCAAGCTCCTAACGTTCCTCACCGGTTTCAATCCACGCCCCCGCGCGCGGGGCACACGCCTTCGCCAGACCTGAGGGCCTGCCTGTGTGGTCCACGCCGACAGGTCGCCGCTATGCGGCCAGGTCGATCTCGGTCTGAATCTTGTCCCAAGGCACCATCACGCGGTTGCGGGCATCTTTCTCGACCAGGCCGGCCTTGAGCAACAATTGGAGGTCGTCGTACACATTACGGTAGTCGCGCTGGACCTGCATGGCTAGATTGCGGATACTGGACGGCCCGATCTGGCGGAGGACCTTCAAGAGCGCCACGCGGCGGTCCGACAAGACCCTCTGTAACGTGGCCACGTTCAAGAAATAAAGGTGGACCTCCGGCTCTTTCAGCGCTCCTCGTTCTGCCTGCTTCCACGCCTCAACAAACTCCCGGTTGATAGCGGCTTCACCCTTGACCCCAATCCTGATTTGTCCACGACTCATGAACTCCTCCTGACGCGGTTGATATCCCGTTGAAAATGGGCAACCAGCGTCTCCACATCCCGGAAGTGATAGCGGGCTTCCTTCCCACAGAAATGGCGATGATCCCCTTTGCCTCGTTCGTTATCATACAGGACCATGCACCGTCCATGGCAGCGATCCCACGTGGTAGTCATGTGGGTGCGTGGCGGCCGCGTCGATGTTTCAATCCACGCCCCCGCGCGCGGGAAGTACTTTATCGGATAGGTTTGAATGGTAGAAGCACGATCATGGAGATGTCAATCAATGGGGTGCGGGAACATACGCTTCCTGATCCCCGCTTGGCTCACAACGATCATGTGACCATCCACGACTCCAGCATCACCGCGAATCAGTCGAAGGAGCAAAGCATTAAGTTCGTCCACCGTGGACGGGTAGATGCGGATATAAATCACTGAGCGCGGTGGCGGCTTTCGGTGCCGGAAGATCAGTTCGCCGTAATCCCGATCGAAGGTGAGTAAAATCCGGGAGTCCGCAGCACCCATACCGAGTACCGCCTCGTCAGCGATCCCCGGTGCGACTTCCTGGATTGACAGCACATCATAGCCTTGGGCTCTGAGCCAGGCGATGGTGGCAGCAGGAACATTCTCATCTGCCAGTAGCACGTCAGGCCGCCGGAGCCGATAAGAATATCTCGTCCTGGATGATCGTCTGCGCGTACGCGAACACGGCCTGTAGGTCCTCCAGAGTGATGTGAGGGTAGTTGTCGAGGATCTGTTTCTCGCTCCACCCCGCCGCCTTCAAGCCTAAAAGAAACTCGACGGTCAGACGGGTACCCTTGAGCCGCGGGCGCCCGCCGCAGACTCCAGGGTCCGTAACGATTCGATCTTTCCATTCCATAACCACACCTCCACCTAATGATGATGAGATCAGCATTGAAGTCATCATACATCCACGTACAGCCACCGCACAAGTTTCAATCCACGCGCCCGCGCGGGGCGCGACGGCTGCCTTTGCGCCGTTGCTGCATCCCGACGAAGTTTCAATCCACGCGCCCGCGCGGGGCGCGACTACCGGACGGAGACAAGACAGGTAGGCTAGGGTCGTTTCAATCCACGCGCCCGCGCGGGGCGCGACTCCCGCATGTCGCTCATGTTCTGGCTAGCCTGCTGTTTCAATCCACGCGCCCGCGCGGGGCGCGACGGCCACGCCCACGACGCCACAGCAGACGGGACCGGTTTCAATCCACGCGCCCGCGCGGGGCGCGACGGGTGCTGGCCGGTGAGTGTCCTGAATGTGGGGGGTTTCAATCCACGCGCCCGCGCGGGGCGCGACCGGTAAGCTCCATT